>CADBTX010000163.1 GCA_902797705.1 uncultured Lachnospiraceae bacterium
CCCCAGGGATATCTCTCTTCCGTTATTAAGGAAGAGATGCTTAAAAAGGCCAGGTTCATAGATCTCTCCGCAGACTTCAGGATCAAGGACGTGGACATCTATGAAAAGTGGTACGGAATAAAGCACGGGGCACCGGAGCTTATCGAAAAGGCGGTATACGGCCTCTCAGAAGTGAACAGGGAGGAAATAAAGAACACGGATCTTCTGGCGAACCCGGGATGCTTCACCACCTGCTCCATACTTACGGCCTATCCTTTGATAAAGGAGCATCTTATCGATCCGGACACCCTTATAATAAACGCTCTTTCGGGAGTGTCGGGAGCGGGAAGGGGAGCAAAGACCGCCAATCTTTTTTCTGAGGTAAATGAGAGCGCCAAGGCCTACTCCGTTACGAACCACCGCCATACCCCGGAGATAGAAGAGCAGCTGTCCTATGCCTACGGCGGGAGCATAACGGTGAATTTTACGCCGCACCTGATACCCATGAACAGAGGGATACTGGTCACCGAGACCGCAAGCCTTGCTGAGGGGGCGGATGAGGATAAGATCAGGAGCGCCTATGAAAAGCATTTCGGAAAGGAATTCTTTATCAGGCTCTGCAGGGATGGCATGAATCCGGAGACCAGATTTGTGGAGGGCAGTAACTATACGGACATCGGTTTCAAGGTGGATAAAAGGACCGGCAGAGTGGTCATGATGGGTGCCCTGGACAATCTGGTGAAGGGAGCTGCAGGACAGGCGGTACAGAATATGAACATCATGTTCGGCTTTGATGAAAAGGAAGGACTGATGGCGCTTCCCATGGTTCCCTGAGGTTTGCGCCGGGTGTATTAAGGAGTTATATGGAAATCAGGATAATGAAGATCGAGGATTATGAAGGGGTTCATGATCTCTGGCTCACCATCGAAGGCTTCTCCATCAGGAGCATAGATGACAGCAGGGCGGGAGTTGAAAAATTCCTAAAGAGGAACCCTGACACCTCAATAGTGGCGGAGGAAAACGGAGAGATAATCGGAGCCATACTCTGCGGTCATGACGGCAGAAGGGCCACCTTCTACCACGTATGTGTCCGGAAGGACAAGAGGAAGATGGGGATAGGAAAGGCCATGGTCGTTATGGCCATGAATGCCCTTAAGGAGGAAAAGATAAACAAGGTGGCGCTTATAGCCTTCACCAGAAATGACGTGGGAAATGCTTTCTGGAAGAGCATAGGCTGGAAGCAGAGAACGGATCTTAACTACTACGATTTTGTTTTGAATGAGGAAAATATCGAGAGCTTTGTAGGGGAGGATAAGGATTAAATGAGTGATCGGGAGATAAGAAAAACGTTAGGCGGAGTGACCGCCGCAAAAGGTTTTACAGCGGCAAGCACCGCCGCCGGTATCAAGTATCAGGGGCGGGAGGACATGGCCTTTATCTTTTCGGAGGAGCCCTGTGAATGTGCGGGAACCTTTACAAGAAATAAGGTTAAGGCCGCCTGCGTGAAATGGGATATGGACCTTGTGGCCTCCGGGAAAAAGCTTCACGGGGTGGTGATCAATTCCGGTATTGCCAACGCCTGTACAGGAGAAAAGGGGTACGATGCCTGCAGAAAAACGGCGGAAGCGGTGGCAAGGGTAAAGGGAGTCGGCGCTGACTCCGTGGCAGTGGCTTCCACCGGCGTCATCGGCATGCACCTGCCTGTGGAAAAGCTGGAGAAGGGAGTGGAGGACATGGCGGCCCTTCTTTCCCATGACATCGAGGCGGGTACAAAGGCTTCAAAGGCCATCATGACCACGGATACCGTAAATAAGGAGATGGCGGTAAGCTTCATGATCGACGGAAAGGAAGTGACCCTTGGGGGAATGAGCAAGGGCTCGGGAATGATACATCCCGATATGTGCACCATGCTTTCTTTTATCACCACGGATATAGATATTGAAAGAGGCCTTTTGCAGAAGGCTGTGAGTGAGGTGATCGATGACACCTTCAATATGATCACGGTTGACGGTGACACCTCCACCAACGATACATTTATGATACTTGCAAACTCCCTCGCGGGAAATAAAAAGATAGAGTCCGAAGATGAGGATTATGAGCTTTTTAAGAAAGCTCTGTTTACCGTATGCAGATATCTGGCGAGGACCATGGCTTCCGATGGCGAAGGCGCCACAAAGCTTTTTGAAGCAAGGGTATTGAACGCTTCCTCTAAGGAGGACGCCAGGAAGCTTGGCAGAGCCGTGGTGGGATCCAATCTCTCAAAGGCAGCGATATTCGGATGCGACGCCAATTTCGGACGCTTCCTCTGCGCCATGGGTTATTCCGGTGCGGATTTTAAGGAAGAAGATGTGGAACTCTTTTTTGAGAGCAGAGAGGGAAGACTCAAGGTATTTGATCACGGCGTACCCCTTGACTTTGACGAGGATGAGGCCGTGAAGATAATGAAGGCCCCGGAGGTGAGTGTGGTCATAGACATGAATGAGGGAGAATATTCAGCAGACGCCTGGGGCTGCGATCTCACATATGATTACGTGAAGATCAATGCGGATTACAGGTCGTGAAAGGAGAGAAGTCTGAAACAAAATGTTTCAAACTTCCATCGGTGCCGCGCAGGCACGTCACCGATGAGCACACTTGCCTGCGGCAAGGTACAAAATATGACAGAGACAGAGATGCAGAAACTACAGGAGAAGGCAGGGGTGCTCATTGAAGCCCTGCCCTATATACAGCAGTTTAACCGGAGGATAATCGTTGTAAAATACGGAGGCTCCGCCATGACCAGCGATGAGCTCCGGGAAAATGTCATAAAGGACGTGACCCTCTTAAAGCTGGTGGGCTTCAAGCCCATAATCGTCCACGGCGGCGGTAAGGAGATCAGCAGCTGGGTGGAAAAGGTCGGAATGAAGAGCGAATTCATAAACGGTCTCAGAGTAACAGACAGTGACACCATGGAGATCGCGGAGATGGTGCTGAACAAGGTGAATAAAGATCTGGTGAGATATGTGGAATCCCTTGGGGTCAGGGCCGTCGGCGTAAGCGGAAAGGACGGCGGGCTCCTGAAGGTAAAGAAGAAGTATTCCGAAGGCCAGGACATAGGTTTTGTAGGAGAGATCACCGAGGTAGATCCGAAGATACTGTACGATCTTCTGGAAAGGGATTTCCTTCCGGTGGTGGCGCCTGTGGGCTTGGACAGTGAGTACAATACCTACAACATCAACGCGGATGATGCGGCCTGCGCCATTGCCAAGGCGGTGAGCGCGGAGAAGCTGGCTTTCCTTACGGATACGGAGGGACTGTATAAGGACTTCAACGATAAATCTTCTTTTATATCCAGGATCACGGCGGATGAGGCGGAAGAACTGCTGGCTGAAGGATATATCAGCGGCGGTATGATACCGAAGCTTGGAAACTGTATCGACGCCATAAGAGGAGGAGTGAACAATGTCCATATCCTTGACGGGAGGATAATGCACTGCCTGCTTCTCGAGATATTCACAAATAAAGGAATCGGTACGGCAATGGTAAGGGATTAGTGAGGAGGAAAAAGTGAGTACATCTGAAGTATATATGAAAAAGGGAGACAGATATCTGCTCCACACCTATAACAGATTTCCCATCGTTCTGGATCACGGAAAGGGCGTTTTTCTCTATGACGCCGACGGAAAGGAGTATCTGGATTTTGCGTCGGGTATCGCGGTATTTGCCCTGGGATACGGGAATGAGGTGGTGAATTCCGCCCTTAAGGATCAGATAGATAAGATAATCCACACCAGTAATCTCTACTATAACGCGCCCACCGTCATTGCCGCAGAGGAGCTCTGCAGGGTGACAGGCATGGACAGGGTCTTCTTTACAAACAGCGGAACAGAAGCCATTGAGGGCGCTATAAAATCTGCGCTTAAGTACGCCTATACAGGGAAGGCGGCGGATGACTATGAGATCATAGCAATGGACAGGAGCTTTCACGGCAGGAGCATGGGAGCCCTTTCCGTTACAGGTAATGCACATTACAGGGAGGCCTTTGGAACGGGCATAGGGCATATCAGGTTTGCATCCTTTAATGACCTTGAAAGCGTGAAGGCCGCCGTGACGGACAAGACCTGCGGAATCATACTGGAGACCCTTCAGGGAGAGGGAGGGATCTATCCCGCAGAGGAGAACTTCATAAAGGGCTTAAGAGAACTCTGTGATGAAAAGGACATACTTCTTATCCTGGATGAGATACAGTGCGGAATGGGAAGGACCGGCCACATGTTTGCCTTTGAGGAATACGGGATAAAGCCGGATATCATGACCTGTGCCAAGGCGCTTGGCTGCGGTATTCCCGTGGGAGCCTTTCTCATGACGGAAAGAGTTGCGGAGAAATCCCTGGTGCCCGGGGATCACGGCTCCACCTACGGAGGAAATCCTCTGGCAGGAGCTGCCGTAATGGCAGTGCTTGATGAATTTGAGGAAAGGGACATAGTGGGACATGTGAGGGAACTGACACCCTATCTGGAGTCAAAGCTTGACGCCCTTGTCCGGGATTTTGAAATTGTTAAGGAGAGGAGAGGAAAGGGCTTTATGCAGGGACTGGAGTTTACCCTGCCGGTGGCTGATATCATTAAGAACTGCCAGAAGGAGGGCATGCTCCTTATATCCGCGGGAAGCAATATAATACGGTTTGTTCCCCCTCTTGTCATTGAAAAAGAACATATTGACAGGATGTATGAAATCTTGACAAAAGTGTTACAAAATCTTTAAATCCTGTTGTTTTTTTCATCTGCGAAGAATATAATACTTTTACATTTGGGACGCCTGATGGAGGAAAGTCAGGTGATAAATGAAAAGAATATTGGTGTGCTGCACCTTTGCACTTGCTGCGATCCTTATGTTATCCGGCTGCGCCGATGATGAAGGGATGATCATTGAAGAAGCCCGGACTGAAGAGAGCGGGCTATCTTCGGAGCCTGAGGAGGAGCCCGTAAATGGCTCCGGGGAAAATGAATCAGTTCCCGAAAAGCCTGAGGGTATCTATGTATATCTCGTGGGAGCGGTCAATAAGCCCGGGGTTTATGAGGTTCCCTCCGGAACAAGACTCTTCCAGGTGGTGGACTTCGCGGGAGGATTCAGAGAGGACGCCGCAGAGGAGGCCCTTAATCTGGCGGCGGTGCTTCAGGACGGTTCCGTTATAAGGGTGCCGGACCGGGAGGAGTATGAGGCCCATTCCGCAGAGGATCCTTCTATTAAGGAGGTGACGAAGGAGTACGGTGAAAGCAGGGGTTCAGTCCTCATAAACATCAATACGGCTTCGGTGGCTGAGCTCACCACATTGAACGGGATAGGCGAGAGCCGGGCAGAAGCCATAGTGAACTACAGGGAGGAAAACGGTGCCTTCGGGTGCGTTGAGGATATCAAAAAGGTATCCGGCATCAAGGACGGTCTGTTTAATAAGATCAGGGATAAGATTACAGTATAAATGGCAAAGAAAGTTCTTGTTGTTGATGATGAAAAGACAATAGTAAAGGGGATCTCTTTCAGCCTGAAACAGGACGGTATGGAGGTGGATACCGCCTTCGACGGTGAGGAGGCCGTAGACAAGGCGAGAGAAGGGGGCTATGACATCATACTTCTGGATGTGATGCTGCCGAAACTCTCGGGTTTTGAAGTGTGTCAGGCCATAAGGGAGTTTTCTGACGTGCCTGTGATCATGCTTACGGCCAAGGGCGATGACATGGATAAGATCCTGGGACTTGAGTACGGCGCTGACGACTATATCACAAAGCCCTTTAATATACTGGAGGTGAAGGCCCGTATCAAGGCCATCATGCGAAGGGTTGAGAAGGGGAGTGAAAAAGGCGAAAAGTCAAAGATGCTGGAGAAGGGTGCCCTAAAGATGGATACTGAGAACAGGCGTGTATTTATCTATGATCATGAGATCAACCTTACGGCCAGGGAATTTGATGTGCTGGAACTTCTGGCAAAGAACCCGAACAAGATTTATTCGCGTATTGATCTCTTAAACATCATCTGGGGCAAGGATTATCCCGGAGACGAGCGTACCGTTGATGTGCATATAAGGCGTCTCAGGGAAAAGATAGAGGAAAGTCCCAGTAATCCGCAGTTTGTGCATACGAAGTGGGGCGTTGGTTACTACTTCGCCGGGTGAGACATAAGGATGTTATCTTAGTAAAAAAGAGGCGTGCTTCATTCGAAGCACGCCCTTACTGTTTCTATGATCCTGTCCTGTTCTTCTTCCGTCATCTTATTGTCGCTTGGAAGGCAGAAGCCTCTGTTAAAGATATCCATTCCAACGTCAATTGGCAGGCCGTCCCTTCCCCTGTCGCCGCCGGAAATATAGGCGTTGGTCCGGCATCTTCCGTTTCCTTCCCTTGTGATAAAGGCATTGGATGAGTATACCGGCTGGGCATGCATGGGCTTCCATATGGGCCGTCCTTCCGCATTGATGGAAGATATGGCATTCAGTATTTCCATGGGGCAGCTCTTTCCGGACTCGGGAATATACAGGCTTTCATTTCCGCTCCTGACCTCGCGGCACAGGCTGCCGGGCTCTATGATGGCTGAACTCAGCCAGTAATTCGGAGTCGAATTCTTTCTGTCGAAAGGATTCATCTTAAGAGGGAGATCTGCGAAGCCCTTTTCGTAGCGCTCATAGATCCTCTTTTTCGCCTCTATATGTTCAGAGAGGTGAGGTATCTGTCCCCTTATTATCCCTGCGATCACGTTGCTCATCCGATAATTGTATCCGAGCTCCTCATGCTGGTACCAGAGAGCCGCCTCTCTTGCCTGGGTGGACCATTTGCGGACTTTTTTCGCATCCTCTTC
>CADBTX010000164.1 GCA_902797705.1 uncultured Lachnospiraceae bacterium
AGTGCGCTGTTCCTGTACTGGTTATCAAAAACATGAGGCGAAATCTCATGGATCATTTCACTAATCTCCCACCAATCCTTTTACTCAAGTTTCTTTCTTATAAGAGGTGTCAGCTCATTCATCTTTTTTTGTACATTTGCGGGACAATCGCCGGCTTTTTTAGCATTATCCAGATATCTCCTGGCATCCTCCGTCTCTCCGTTCAGGTAAAATAACGCAGCCAGAAGATAGTCAAAGACGGCCATTTCCATACCGCATATGGGGAATAATTCCGTTCCCCTTGCCACCTTAAAATTATTAAGGGCAAATTTCATGAGTTTCCTCTCGGTATCCAGGCCCATGACAAAAGAATTCTTCACTGTCTCTCCGGCCTTTTCCATATCCTCTCTCCACCCGCGGATCAGCCAGGCACAGTACAGAGCGATATAGGCTCTTTTACTGACATTTATGCCGCCTATCATGGAGAAGGAAAGGGCAGAGCGGTACATGGGATAGGTATTCTCATAGGTCCGGTCCGCGAATCTGTTGATCTTTCCCTCCATTCCCTCGATCATCCTGCTTTTTATGAGTCCCACTTCGCCGCTTGAGATCTCGTTAAAGAACTTCTCATGATTCGAGTACCCGCAATGGGGGCATTGAATGACTTTATAGAGTGTGATATCGGCGTTTTTGAACCTGGGCCGGAGATCCAGATCGAAATCCTCCGCTATCAGCGTACCGCCTTTAATGGAGTCTGAAATAAAGTTCCTGCCGCAGATAGGGCAATCCATTTTCCGTTCCCTGAAAGCTGTCAGCAAGCCCTTTCCCGGGTCCGACACTTTGATATCTGATTTTACACTTTGCGCTTCACTGCTTACCGTTGCCGGTATTGGTTCTGCATCTCCAGGCAAATGTCCCCGCATGATCCCTCCCGTAACGTATCTATTCAGAACCCACCGGATTCTGAATAGTTACCCCGTAACTACTTTCTTCCGGAAACACTGTACTTATTTTCAAGCTTCAAAAGTATACGCTGCTTTAAGACGTAGTACTTTGAAAGGAGCTCGTTCATGGCATTGATCTCCTGCTCTTTGTTATTCATATACTTCTTGAAAAATGTATTCCAGAATGCGATACATACCCGGCTGTTAACACCGTAGGTCCTTCTGCAATATCCTTCATCCGTTCTTTCGATAGCCACAAGGGACGCAAATAATCCCTGGAGGTCAAAGATGGAGCTGCCGTGGGCACTTCCCGCCATATCCAGGATCAGCATCTCGCCATCCCTTATCATTACAGAATTAAGATTGATATCTCCGTGAACGTACTTGTCGCTGTCGGGAATAGAGGAAATAATGGTTGAAAAGGCTGCGATCTTTGCGTCATCCTCATCTTTCAACATGCTGATCCACTCTCTGTACCGGTCCTTGATATCCGGAAGGGTATTCCCCATGATCTCCGTCGAATGGAGTTCCTTCACGAAATCCGCAAACTGCTCAGCCAGTTCCGGCATCCTCTTTGGATCGTGGACTATGGCATATGCGAGAGAATGCATCTCCGCCTTTTCAAATACCAGCCCGTATCCCGACTCGCACTTTACAACGTCATAGGGGATCAGCGTGGGGATCCCGGCGATCATGGCAGTCTGTGAATATGATCTTTCCTTTTTGATCTCCTCTAAGGAAACATCCTTACCATAGACCTTTATCATCTCATCCTCGGAAAGCTGGAAGATCTCTCCGTTAATGGCAGAGCTTATCTTATGGCATCCCCTGATGGAAATGGTCCTCATCTTACGCTCGACATCCAGCATCTGCGTAAATCCTGTGACATCAAATATGTCAAAGACTTCATCCGAAACATTGGTGATCCTTACAGGTTTTTTCAGCTTTTTCCTGACTTTCAGCAATACTCTCAGTCCCGCACTTGAAATATAGTTGAGATTAAGGGCATCAAATGCGATATTGATGTCTACCAGACCGGACAGCTCGGCCATTATCTCTTTTTCGATCCGGGCAATATTATTTGAATCGATCCTCCCTGAAAGTTCGATGACCAGTTCCCCGTTTTCCATACGTGTATCCATGTAATATACCTCACCGCAGGCAGATGTACCCCGTCCGTTTCCGAAGAAAAACAAGTTATAAGTGAATTTAATTTTAACACATTCTGATACAAACTCCAAAAGTATCGGAAAGAAGACGGCTTAACGAAGGTCAGATCCGTAAAGATAAGTGGGGTTCAGTTGGAAAAAATGCCGATCCCTACTATAATAGGGCTATGAATAAACGTACTAATGTCATAGTCATCATACTTGCCATTATCGTAGCGGCGCTGATCGTGGTATCCGGTATTTTGGGACGGATAAAGGATAACCCTCCGGGAACAAGGGGGAATACAGCCGGAAATCTCATGAATTCCGGAATGTTCACCGAGGATAACGGAGTGGTATATTTCCATAATTACAGTGCCGGCGGTGCCCTCTCATCAATGAATCCCGACGAGACCGGAAGGAAGCTTATCGTGGACTCCGATGTGGAATTCATAAATTCCTGCGGAGACTATCTCTACTACTACCAGAAGGATCATAATGACGAAGGGGATCTGGCTTTTTTATCCCACAATCTGGGTGTTTACAGGGCGAAAAAGGACGGCTCTGACAGGGTATGCCTCCTTAAAAAACCGGTGACCGTGGTGAACCTTATCGACAGCTTCGTTTATTACTGCTTTCAGAATGACGAGACCGGAGCTCTCGGTATCTCAAGAAAGACCATACAGAATAAGAATCCGGAGACCCTGACCGATCTCACGGTGACCCCTTATATGTATTTTAACGGCAGTTTTTATTATGCAGGACAGGACGGAGATCACGATCTCCACGCCTTTAATATCGAAACCTGCACCGACACCACCCTCTTTGAGGGAAGCGTATGGAACCCGCTTCTGGACGAAAAGAACGGCGTGGTATATTACATGAAACCAAAGGACAATTACAGACTGTACAGAAGACCTCTCTTCGGAGGGGAAGACAGCGAGGAAAGGCTCACTGAGGACAGGGTCGACTGCTACAATATAGCTTTTGACTCGGGGTATATCTACTATCAGAAAAACTCACAGGATGATCCGGCTCTTATGCGGCTTAGGCTTGACGGATCGGATCCGGAGAGGGTCATTTCCGGAAATTATACGGATATCAATATCACAAGCCTCTATGTCTATTTCCGGTCATTTGATGACGAAGCCTCCTGTTTTCACCAGAGTATAGCAGGGCCCGTGGCGCCGGCGCCCTTTATCTGACATTGATCCGGCAGAAAAAAAACGCCGGAGCCTCTGCCCCGGCGGCGTAGATACAAAGATCATGAAGGATCGTATTTTGTTTCGCAGAACTTACACCTGTAAGTCCCGGTCTTTGCGTCCGTAAGAACGAATATCTGATCCAGCTCCCGTTCCGTACTTGTGATACAACGGGGATTCTTGCATGAGATAACATTTTTTATCTCCTTCGGAAGCTCCATTCTGGGACGCTCGATTATCTCGCCGTTCTGTATTATGTCAACCGTTGCCGTATGATCAAGAAATGCAATGATATCCAGGTCGTACTTCCTGAGGGGAGTCTCGACCTTTATCATATCCTTCCTTCCCATCTTCATACTGAGGGCGTTTGTTATTATGGCTACAGCGCAGTCCAGTTTATTCAACCCGAGATCATGGTAGATCCTCATGCCGTTTCCGGGATTGATATGGTCTATAACAAAGCCTTCCTCTATTTTGCCCACATGGAGCTTGTACTGGGTTCTTTCTTTTTCAGCCATCACTTCACCTTGATTTCCAGCAGCTTAAGTATCAATGCCATCCTTATGTACATTCCGTACCTTACCTGCTCAAAGTAAACCGCTCTTGGGTCATCATCTATTTCCGTTGCTATCTCATTCACCCTGGGAAGTGGATGGAGCACCAGCATTTCCTTTCCTGCCAGATCCATCTTCTTCTTGTCCAGGATGTAAAAATCCTTCAAACGTACATAGTCCTCTTCGTTGAAGAAGCGCTCTCTCTGTACTCTTGTCATATAGAGGACATCCAGCGAGGGCAGTACCTCTTCCAGCTTCGTGACCTCTCTGAAAGCGATATTGTTCTGGATAAGAAGGTCATCACGTATGTAGCTGGGAAGCATCAGCTCCTTCGGAGAAATAAAGATGAACTTTACGTTGTCGTATCTTACAAGTGCCTTTATAAGGGAATGGACCGTTCTTCCGAACTTCAGGTCTCCGCACATACCCACGGTCAGGTTGTCAAAATGTCCCTTTAAGGCCTTTATGGTCATCAGATCCGTTAAGGTCTGGGTGGGATGCTGATGTCCGCCGTCTCCCGCGTTTATTACGGGGATATCCGACTTCTCCGCCGCCACCAGAGCCGCACCCTCTTTGGGATGTCTCATTGCACAGATATCGGCAAATTTGGACATGACCCTTATGGTATCGGCCACGGTCTCTCCCTTTGTGGCCGATGATGAGTCTGCGGAATGGAAGCCCATGGTACGTCCTCCCAGCCTCAGCATTGCAGCTTCAAAGGAAAGCCTCGTTCTGGTACTTGGCTCGTAGAACAGTGTGGCCAGCACCTTTCCTTCACAGGTCTTTGAATACTTTTCGGGATTTTTCATTATATCCATGGCAGTATCCATAAGGCCGTTCAATTCTTCCACTGAAAGATCCAGCGGTGACAATATGCATCTTGGCATTTTCGTTTTCTCCCGGAATTATTTAATCTCGTGAACCCAGCCCTGGGGACCTTCGATATGTCCCATCTGTATGCCGGTAAGGGTATCGTAGAGTTTCTTTGTGACAGGTCCCATGTCATCCATACCGCTGGGTATCTCGATGACTTTTCCATGATCCGTGATCTTTCCAACGGGGCTTATGACTGCTGCGGTACCGCAGAGACCCATTTCCCGGAAATCGGATATTTCCTCAAATTTAACAGGTCTTTCGGTGACCTTCATTCCAAGGACATGCTCTGCCACATAGGCTATGGAACGCCTTGTTATTGAGGGCAGGATGGAATCGGTGAAGGACTTCGGTATTACAAGACCGCCTTCCTTGTCCACCAGTATGATGTTGGCGCCTCCGGTCTCCTCCACATATGTCCTTGTAGCGGAATCCAGATAGAGATTTTCCGCAAATCCCTCTTCGTGTGCCTTTACGATGGGGTAAAGACTCATGGCATAATTAAGTCCCGCCTTAATATTGCCGGTGCCGTGGGGAGCCGCCCTGTCGTAATCACTTACCTTTATGGAAATGGGCTTTGCGCCGCCCTTGAAGTAAGGTCCCACAGGGGTTACAAAGATCCTGAACTGGTACTCATCTGCAGGATTGACACCGATGACATTTCCGGTGGCAAACATTACAGGCCTGATGTAGAGAGTTGCGCCGCTTCCATAAGGCGGAACCCAGTCCTCATTAGCCTTTACCACTTCTTCAACAGCCTTGATAAATCTCTCCTTGGGAAAAGGAGGCATCTCAAGCCTC
>CADBTX010000165.1 GCA_902797705.1 uncultured Lachnospiraceae bacterium
CCCGACCCGCCATGCAAGTCCTGCTAGCATCAACAATAGGAAGCATGAATATACCTGAACCTGAACCAATGACCGCAGAAAAGCCTGTTCTTAAAGCAGAGGCCCTTCAGCAGGCAGTGCAGCCTCTTTATGCTGGTGTTGAGAATTCTAATCATTTTACTCCGAATCTTAATAAAACCGGGAACGGACCGGTGCTGTCAGAGGATGGTTCCCTTAGTCTGCAATTGGGTGATGATCAGATAAAAGGCGGCGATAATCAGTATAAACAGCAGGTCAGGCAGGCCGTTCGGGCTCAGCAGGAAGCAGAAAATGCTCAGAAGGCAGCAGAGAAGGCTCTGAAAGAGGCAGAAGAGGCTCAGCTTAAAGCACAGGAGGCTTCAAAAGAGGCAGAGGAAGAAGCCCGGAAGAATGCAGAAGTGTCTAAGCCGTGGGGAATACAGACCATACCGGGGGGAGGAAACCTTGCGTTTGGTTTTGATGAAGCTCAGGATTTAGTTGATGCATGGACGAATTCGCCTACGCATGATGACAATTTGATATATAATGATTTAACAACAAGTGTAATTCCTTTCTTGTCGTGGTGACGATGACGCATGAAGTTTTGGATGGGATTTATCCGAAGCGTTCCGCACTTCGTGTCTTCATCCTCTAAAGTCTCTTGGGAGAAATGCCCCTGACTCCATTGACTCCGGTCTGGTGCTATAATATATGTGATAATCATAGAGGCTTCCGGATAACGGAGCAGACGAGGAAGTGCATGATAAGAAAAACCTTTGTAAAGATGTCCCTGCCACAGATCTTTGCGTCGATCTCTTCAACACTCTGTCTTTTGATAGACAGCATAATGATGGGAAGATTCCTTGGAGTTCAGGCGATCAGTGCATACGGTCTTTCTTCGCCTCTTATCATCATATTTACCGCCATGGTGCTTATGGTGAACTGCGGAACACAGATAACAGTGGCAAAGGCTGTGGGGAAGGGTGACCGTGATGAGATAGATACTTGCTATTCCACTTCGATCGCTATAGCAGTTTCTGTCTCGGTCCTTTTGACGTTTATCATCTTCATTGCTGCGGATCCCATAGGGATACTTCTGGAAGCAGGAAAGAAAGACGTACCCCTTGCCGTAACGGAAATGATGAAGGATTACCTTAAGGGGTATTTTATCCTCTCCCCCTTTATCTTTCTGAACCAGCTTATGATGCCCTATCTGCAGATCATGGGTAAACGCAGAGAGATACTGTTATCGGTTATATCCATGACGGTGTCTGACGTTTTATTCAATTTCCTAAGCATACATGTATTTAATGCCGGGATCTTCGGAATAGGTCTCGCATCGGGACTCAGCTACCTGGTGGCCTTTTTTACGGCGGTCTGGTTTTTCCTTAAAAAAGACTGTATATTCAGATTTTCATTTAAAGGAATACGGGGGTTTATGGCAGCCGCCATCGCCAGGGCCGGCAGCTGCGTTATCCTGGTGCAGTTGTGTTACGTCCTCAGGGTTTATTCATTTAACCAGCTCCTCTTAAATATAGGCGGGGCTGACGCGGTAGCTGTCTTTTCCATAATCACCGTCCCGGCGGATATACTATTCCGGATAGGCTTCGGCGCAGGTGAAACTACACTTTCCATTTCTTCGCTTCTTTACGGAGATGAGGACAGAGGATCCCTTATCGAACTGGTAAAGTCTATGTATCTCTGCACCTTTGTATATATATCAATAGCGGTGCTGCTCGTATGCCTGGCTGCACCATGGATAGTTTTACTGTATGTTCCTGCAGAGTTTGCCATGTATGATGCTGCGGTGATGGCAATGAGGCTTTTTTCTGTATCATTTGTGATCAGCAGCATGGGCTATGTAAATGAGAAGTATCTTCTGGGCACAGGCCATATGGGACTTGTGAACCTGCTCTCGGCCTCAGAGGGTCTTCTTCTGACAGCCTCCTTCGCCTGGATATTCGGGCTGATCTTTGGATTTGAAGGGGTGTGGATCGGCGTGATCATCGGGCAGACCGGCACATTATTGGTATATTCCGTGTTTGCATGGCGTAAAGCCGGAAAGGTCTCGTTCTCTGCAGAGACCTACAGCTACCTCGATAAAGATTTCGGAGTGGATCCGGATAATATCTCGAACTATTATGTTTCAGATGTGGATTCCGCAGAGAGTGCCTCTGAAAGTCTCCATGCATTTTATAAAGACAGGGGTGTAAAGGCCAGAGAGGCCATGCTGATAAGCCTCTGCACGGAAGAGATCGCGATGAACATCATAAAGCACGGGTTTAACGCCGATAAGGCAAAGCATAATATGGAGATAAGGACTGTCCGTAAGGATAACGGTGTAACACTCCGCTTCAGGGATGACTGTATCATGTTTGAGCCCACAAAATATGTGGAGATGAATGACGATGACGGCAGTGAAGATCATATAGGACTCAGGATGATAATGAAAATGGTGGATGACGCAACATATATCAATTCCCTGGGTCTTAATAACCTGATGCTTTCCATCAGACTGCAGGAGGAATAGGATTCTTAAACCGCAGTTTTTAAAAAATAAGATTTCACAAAAACATGGATCTGCATAAATCAAGAGGTTGACGTAATCTTTTCTGTGAATTAGAATAGTAATGTTGTAAAAACTTAATAGGAGGTAGACCGTACAGATGACAACTATCATCGCAATAGTTGTGACTCTGGTCATAGCGGTACCTGTATCAGCGATCATAGCCACCAATCTCCATGAGCGCAAGATCGAAAAGCTTATTGGAGATGCCAATGAGAAGGCTAAGGAAATCACCGATAAGGCTGAAAAAGCTGCTGAAGAATTAAAGCGTGAGAAGCTTCTGGAGATAAAGGAAGAGTCCATCAATCAGAAGAACGAGATTGAGAAGGAAGCCAGAGACAGACGCGCTGAGGCTCAGAGGCTGGAGAGACGTGCACAGCAGAAGGAAGAAGCTGTGGACAAGAAGGCCGAACAGGTTGAAAGAAGAGCGCAGAGCTTATCTGACCGGGAGGCGGAACTGAACCGTCAGAAGGAAAAGATAGCCAAGCTCAATGAGGATCGTGTACGGGAGCTTGAGAGGATCTCAGGTCTGACCTCTGAACAGGCCAAGGAATATCTTCTAAAGATAGTTGAAGACGATGTGAAGCACGAGTCCGCACTGATGATCAAGGAATACGAATCACGTGCTAAAGAAGAAGCGGACAAGAAAGCCAGGGAATATGTTGTTAATGCGATCCAGCGATGTGCAGCTGATCACGTGTCCGAGACGACTATTTCCGTAGTGCAGCTCCCCGGAGATGAAATGAAGGGGCGCATAATCGGACGAGAGGGAAGAAATATCAGGACCCTCGAAACACTGACGGGAGTTGATCTCATTATTGACGATACTCCGGAAGCGGTAGTGCTTTCCGGATTTGATCCCGTAAGGCGTGAGGTTGCACGTATCGCCCTTGAAAAACTCATAGTGGACGGCCGTATCCATCCTGCGAAGATCGAAGAGATGGTGGAGAAGGCCAGAAAAGAAGTGGATACTATGATCAAGGAAGAGGGTGAGGCGGCATGTCTCGAGTGTGGTGTGCCCAATGTTCATCCGGAACTTGTAAAGCTTCTGGGAAGGATGAAGCTGCGCACCAGCTACGGCCAGAATGTGCTGAGGCACTCTGTGGAAGTATCGATCCTTTCGGGTCTTCTTGCTTCCGAGATCGGACTGGATGTCCGGATCGCAAAGCGCGCAGGATTGCTTCATGACATAGGAAAGGCTGTGGATCACGAGATGGAAGGAAGTCATATCCAGCTTGGTGCAGATCTCTGCCGGAAGTATAAGGAGTCTCCTATAGTCATCAATGCCGTGGAAGCGCATCACGGTGACGTGGAGCCCGCATCGCTCATCGCTTGTATCGTTCAGGCTGCCGATACTATCTCTGCCGCCCGGCCGGGTGCCAGAAGAGAGACATTGGATGCCTACACAAATCGTCTTAAACAACTTGAAGATATCACAAACTCCTTTAAGGGAGTGGAAAAATCCTTCGCCATTCAGGCAGGACGTGAGGTTCGGGTAATGGTAGTTCCCGAGCAGGTTACAGATGCTGACATGGTCATCATGGCACGAGATATTGCAAAGAGGATCGAGGATGAAATGGAATATCCCGGTCAGATCAAGGTGAATATCGTGCGTGAGAGCAGAGTCACAGATTTCGCAAAGTAAGATGTATGTATAAACCCCGTCGCAGAAGCGGCGGGGTTTTTATTAGCTATGGCTATAAGTAATTCTCGCTGTTAAGGGCGCATGAAAGCCCTGTCTATAATTCGAATTTCAGAAACTGCAGGGCGCCTTTTCCCCGGTATTCAAAATACAGCGGGGCCTTTTTCATGGTGACCGGCGGGAAAGAGATCTCATGCCTTGCCCAGTAATTCTCTTTTTCAATATGAACCTTTCCAAGGACCTCCCCGTTGATACCGATACGGAACGAGAAGTCGCCGTCAACAAAGCCTCTTACCCAAACGGCAACGGTATCCAGGTTTTCCAGGTCGAAGTATTTGAAGCCGCAGGTTGTGGAGCTTACCATATTTGAGATATAGCCGTCATCCTTCGGGTCATCCACACCGTCCTGGGTGATCCTCGGAAACTCCGGTCCTAAGAAGGTTCCCGGGTCTCCGGTGTAGGTCTGTTCCCTGTCGCAGAAAAGATTGCAGGCTATATAGGCGGGATAGCTGCCCTTTCCCGGGAAATTCACCGAGGAAGCGCCTGTGCTGGTCATTTCTGCCTGAGGGATATTTCCGTCTTCCTCAATACGGATCCTTTCTATACAGCCCTGGCGGCTGAAATTGGTGCCGTCGGTATGACGGTGGTAGAAGACATAGTCGCCGGAGTCGAGACGGATGATGCTTCCGTGATTATTTGCGCCGTAGAAAGCAGGCGTATCCGCATTTTTGTAGCTGTCTATCCCTGTATCAGTATTGCTTACGATCACTCCCCTGAATTTAAATCCCTCAAGGGGGGAAGTGCTGGTGGCATAGCAGAGCTCGTGAAATTTTACGGAGGAATAGATAAGGTAATAGAGATCCCCGTATTTTCTGATGGAAGGAGCTTCGAAATACTCGTGCCCTTCAAAGCCTGTTCCCTCCGCATAGGGCTTGCTTGGAAGGACGAAGCGGGGTTCTTCGATGATGGTCAGCATGTCGCGGTCAAGCACCGAAACAAAGGCTCCGTGACGGGACTCGTTATCCGGCATGCAGAAGCCGGTGTAGAGATAGGTCCGGTTGCCCTCCGTCAGAACTCCGGGGTCGAACAGCGCTTCATCTCCGGGCCTTTCCCCGGCTCTTTGACCGTCTTTATAGTGAACATAGCCGTAGAACTCGTATTTTCCGCAAGGGGTATCGCATCTCGCAACAGACACGTAGGGCACCAGATCCAGCACATAGTAGAGATAATACTTTCCGTCCGGACCCTTTGTCACATCAGGGGCGTAAAGGCACATGCGGCCGTCCCTGTTATCCGGGTCGTCGGTCCTTCTATAGATGACTCCTTCGTATCTCCAGTCCGTCAGATCATTGGACGGGGCGGAATAGCAGACATAATCCTGAAGGCAGTAGCCGCTTCCCTTGAATTTATCGTGGGAGCCGTAAAGGTAGACCCGCCCGTCAAATTCGTGGGGTTCGCCGTCCGGGATATATTCATAACAGGGAAGATAAGGATTCATGCACGTCCCCTTTCCACAACATCATATACGTGGCCTCTGGCAGCCTTTTCCTTAGGGTCTATGCCCTTTATCTTAAAGAGCTCCGAAACCGTTACAAATTCAAATCCCTTTTCTTTAAGTGCCGGGATAATGGTATCAAGTGCTTCGACGGTGGGATAATTCTTTTCCAGATCGTGGAGCAGGATAATGGCTCCGTCGCAGGCGTTCTCAATGGTCCTTTCTGCTCTTTCCTCTGCGGAAACGTCAAAGTCCCAGTCCTCGCAGTGGAGGCCGCCGATAAAGCAAAGATCGATATTCTCGTACATATCGCTGCTGACTGCCAGATAGGGCGGTCTGAAAAAGGATGAGGGCCTTCCCGTGATATCCATAAGGAGTTCCTCGTTTTTTGCTATCTCGTAGCGGATCTCATCCGGGGAAAGCTTGTCCATGTAGTAATGGTTAAGAGAATGATTTTCGATCTCAAAGCCCCGGTCGAAGGTATCCCTTGCAATGGGAAGGGTATCCCGGGTGATATTCTTTCCGATGAGGAAGAAGGACCCTGTAACTCCGTGGGCCGAAAGCTTGTCAAGCACCGGAGGAGTGATCTCAATATCCGGTCCGTCGTCAAATGTAAGTGCAATGTATTTTTTATTCATAGCCGAATTATAGCACATATGTTTATGACAATCCTGAGGCGACAATGTTGATGATCTTATGGGTAAGGCTGAAGGTTCCGAAATCCGTCATCTGCATGGCGATCAGCAGTGTGGCGTTCTTTGAAGGGTAGTTGGCAAAATAGGGTCCGAGCCATCCGTCCCAGCCGTATTCTCCTTTGAACATAATGGTATCGCCTTCTTCGGGGCTTACGCATATCCTTAAGAGATTGGAGTAGGTAAAACCATAGAGCCCGAATCTTTCGTGGAAGCTTTTGTCAATAAAGCCGGGGCGGTTTCGCTCTGTCATATAACGCACTGTTTCGGCGGAGAGGATCTTATGTCCCTCCGGAGTCGTGCCGCCCTGCAGCAGCATTTCGGCAAAACGCATATAGTCTGTCAGAGTGGAGCATAGTCCGGCTCCTCCGGATTCAAAGGCAGGCGCCTTTTCCATTCTGTTTGAAATGCCGAGATGGCTTCCCAGATATTCATGGGTTCCGTCGTCGGATATGGGTTTTTCGTGGGGAGCGGGACCGTTTTTCAAATGGCTCTCCGCCACGTAGGAACGGGCCAGCCGGGACTGCTTTTCGCCGGGAACGAAGAAACCTGTGTCCTTCATACCAAGGGGTCCAAATATTTCTTTTTCAAGGAATTCGGAAAATTTTGATCCGCTCACTTTTTCCACTACTGCTCCGAGGATATCAGCGGAGGTGCCGTAGAGATAGTCGCTGCCGGGATCAAAGGAAAGGGTGAGGCTCCCGATGGCTTCCGCCACCTCGCTGGTGCTTAGAGCCTCGGCGGTCCCCAGCTTTTTATTTATCCTGTCAAAGAGCTCCGCAGCCTCTCTTCCTGCAGGAGTGCTGTCATCAGGGTATGTGAGGCCGCTGCTCATGTCAAGAAGATCTGCAATAGTCACCTCTCTTGTGACCGGATGCCTTGATCCCTCAGAGTCGTAATAATGCTGGTTTTTGAAGGAGGGGATAAAGAGGCTTACGGGATCCAGCCTGTCTAAAAGACCTCTTTCAATTAAGATCATCACAGCTGCAGCGGTTATGGGCTTTGACATGGAGTAAAGTCTTATTATGGTGTCCCCGGAATAGGGTATCCTGTTTTTTCTGTCGGCAAAGCCTGAATTCAGGGACAGGAGGCGCTTTCCGTCCTTATGGAGTAAGACCGATGCCCCGGATATCTCACCTTTTTCGATATAGGAATCTATTACTTCCGAAAGTCGTTTTTTCATAAACTTTCCTCCTGTTAAGAAAATAATTCAATAATCCTTAAATATTCTGCTATATATCCGCTGAAATATCAACAGCGGGTTTTGATACCATAAGGTCGCCCGGGCTTATATTTTAAACTCATCTGTATATAATGTATATAGTCAGGAAGTCAACAACGAGGTGACTGTTGTGTAGTCCCTCTGCCATCATAAATAAAGTGGGGGATATAAAATGCCAAGATATAAGATCGTTCAACTACAGAATGTTCCTGAAAATGCCAAAATGAAGGCCATTTCCGAAGTAAATGCCGGACAGCCTGAAGTTAATAAGCCAATGGAAAGGAATTTTAACACGCTTTTCGAGATGCAGCAGGCAGCAAGTGAGGCCTTCGGCGCGCCTGTTTCCCTGGTGAACGGTGAATTTATTACCGGGACGGTTTTTGCGGTGATGTCAAATTTAAGCAGGACACAATCACGTTCCGAAGTAGAAAAGGTAAAGCCTTATCTTGATAAAATGGAGACGATC
>CADBTX010000166.1 GCA_902797705.1 uncultured Lachnospiraceae bacterium
AAAAAGAGATGAAGGGGGCAGCGGATCTGCCCGTTCCTCTTATCGTTGATATAAATTCCGGAAGCAACTGGGATGAAGCACATTAAATGCAGTGATCTGCATTTCAGATCACTGCACGCGACGCCCGCTCTGCGAAGCAGAGTTTAAATCGGGCGGCGCTCCGATTACAGAGTTTTTTAGGAATATGGTATTCATAGGGATAACCGGGGGCGTTGGCTCCGGAAAAACAGCAATACTTCAGCATTTGAAAAAAGATCCCGGTATTTTCGTGGCGGAAGCAGACAGGATAGCGGAGAGTCTGTTAACACCCGGGAATCCCGTTTTCGATAAAGTGGTGTCCATATTGGGAAAAGAGGTCCTGAAATCTGACGGCACCATCGACAGGCCGAAAATGGCAGAGATCATCTTTAATGACAGGGAAAAGCTTTCCGGGATCAATGACTGCATCCATCCCGCTGTAAAGGAGTATGTTCTTAAGGAAAAGGAAGGATTTGCCTCAAAAGGAAGATATAGGATATATTTTTTGGAGGCAGCTCTTTTAATTGAGTGCGGATATGATAAAATATGCGATGAACTGTGGTATATTTACGCAGATCCCCTCGTCAGGAAAAGAAGGCTTAAAGAAAACCGGGGCTATTCCGACGGGAAAACGGATCAGATAATGAAAAGCCAGCTTGATGATAGGGAATACAGGGAGAAATGCAGCCTCATTATCGATAATTCAGGCAGTCTCGAGGATACCCTCGTATTCGTTGACAGGATAACAAGTGGATATAAGGGTTGAAGGTAAGAAGGCGAAGTTAAAATTCGTCAAAATGCAAAGAAGAGTTTCAGAGAAGGGCAGACAGACAATGCAGAGTGTGAAAAAGACCAATGAGCCGCTGGTATTCGGACTTGATATAGGGACCAGATCCATAGTGGGGACTGTGGGCTACTATCAGGGTAAACAGTTCCATGTGGTGGCTCTTGAAAGGATAGAGCATGAAGACAGGGTCATGCTTGACGGACAGATCCATGATATCGCCGGAGTTGCGGATGAGATAAGGACAGTGAAGACATGGCTGGAGGACGATATCGGCCAGACCCTTACGGATGTCTGCATAGCAGCGGCAGGAAGGGTGCTGAGGACAGTCACCACCCATGTTGAGCAGGAATTGGGCGAGGACAGGGACGTGACTCCTGAGGATATTTATTCCCTTGAGGTACTTGGAGCCCAGCAGGCCTCTGCTGATTTCATAAAGAACAATGATCTCAGGATCCACTTCTACTGTGTGGGATATACTGTTGAGCGCTACTTCCTGAACCAGTACCCCATGAGTAATCTGGAAAGCCACAAGGGCCATAATATCGGTGCCGACATGATCGCCACCTTCCTTCCGGATGAAGTGGTGGACGGTCTTTATAAGGCTGTGGAAGCTGCGGGACTGAGGGTCGCAAACCTTACTCTGGAGCCCATTGCCGCCATGGAGGTGGCCATTCCAAAGTCCTACAGGATGCTGAACATCGCACTGGTGGACGTGGGAGCCGGCACCAGCGATATCTGCATAACCAGGGATGAAGCCATTATCGCCTACGGCATGATCCCCTCAGCAGGTGATGAGATAACAGAGTGCATCGCGAAAGCGCTGCTTACGGATTTCACCGAAGCAGAGGAGATAAAGAAGCAGATAGGGGATAAGGGTATAGTTAAATACCATGACATCATGGGCCTGGAGCATAAAGCGGATCAGGACAAGCTGGAGCTCATAGTAAAGCCCACCATCGAGATCATGACCCGGGAGGTCTCCGACAAGATAAAGAAGCTTAACGGCGGAAAGCCTGTAAGCGCTGTATTTGTAGTCGGCGGAGGCGGAAAGGTTCCTCTTTTCTGTAAGCTCCTTGCAAATGAAATGGGCCTTATGGAAGAAAGAGTGGCAGTAAGGGGAGAGGAAGTATTAAAGAGCGTTGATTTCCAGGTAAAGGATGTGAACATTGATTCCCTCCTTGTGACTCCTGTGGGAATCTGCCTTAATTTCTACAGTTCCAAGAATAACTTCGTATTTGTCACCTTTAACGGCGAGCAGATAAAGCTCTATGACAACTCCAATCTGAAGGTTTCCGATGCCGCCATGCAGTCCGGCTTCAGCAATGCCGATCTTTTCCCGAAGCACGGAGAAGATATCACCTTCACGGTAAACGGAAAGAGTCAGATGAGAAGGGGCGGCATGGGAGAAGCCGCAGAGATCAAACTGAACGGAACCCCCGTATCCCTTGGAGAAAAGATAAAGGGCGGAGACTTTATAGAGGTCACTCCTTCCACAGCAGGAAGCGCAGCCCTTATCACCATAGATAAGCTTCCTGAATTCGATGAAAAGATCACCGTCAACGTCAACGGAACCCCGGTACAGCTGCCTAAGTTCGCCTCCGTAAACGGTGAACTCCAGAGCGGTTACTATGAGATAAAAAACGGGGACAAGATAGAGATGCTCCGCTTCTATACTGTCCAGCAGATCCTGGAATTCATGGATGTGAACCTGGAAGCCGGAACGGAGATATATGTGAACAGAGAGATCGCTTCTCCCTTAACCGAGGTCTATGACAATTTCAATGTGGACTGGACCTTTGCGGAGGAGGAACTCCATGACGGAAGTCTTTCTGAAATAAAGGCTAAAAAGGAACAGGATATAAAGGACGGAAAGATCGACGCAGAGGATCTTGCGAAGGCAGGAAGCATTGAAGATCTTAAACGTAAGATCTCAGGAAAGCCTCTGGATGAGGGTCCTGTCCTCGATGACGACGGAAATCCCATACCTGAAGCCACCACCAATAATGCATTTTCCGCCATGCCCGGTGGAAACTTTAATTCCGCTGCGGTGGATGTGATCGGGAATCCCATACACGGCGCCGCCGTTAACGGAGGCACCATAGGAAGCGGCCCGGGAATCACAAAGGATACAGTAAAGACCCCCGAAGCTCCTTCACCAAAGAAGGAGGAAAAAAAGGAGGAAGGGGAATCCATCATAATCTCTTATAACGGACAGCCCCTTAAACTCAGCGGCAAGACCAGCTATATATACGTGGATATATTTAACTATGTGGACTTTGATCTCTCGACTCCCAAGGGCAAGGCTGTGGAAACCCTCCTGAACGGAAGGGCGGCCCAGTATACCGAGCCCATAAAACAGGGAGATACTGTAGTGGTCCGCTGGAAGGATGAGGTCTGACATGCAGCTGTTAAGCATCGCTTCCGGGAGCTCCGGCAACTGTATCTACGTGGGATGCAATGAGACCAATCTCCTTGTTGATGCCGGGATATCCATGAAGCGTATAGAGGCAGGTCTTAATACCATTGACTTAAAGCTTTCGGATATGGACGGCATCCTTATTACCCACGAGCATTCCGACCACATCGGAGGCCTGAAGGCGGTTTCGAAAAAGCATCATCTTGCCCTTTACGCCACAAGGGGCACCATTGATGAGATACTAAAGAAGAAAATGGACATCGATCCCGGTCTCTTCCATGAGGTGAAGGCAGACAGGGAGTTCATGCTGAAGGATATCCTTGTGGATCCAATAAAGATAAGTCACGACGCCGCGGAGCCTGTGGCCTACAGTTTTTATTCCTCTTCCTGTTTTAACGGCGCCAAAGAATCCCCCTGTGAATCCGCAGCAGTCTGTACCGATCTCGGAACCTATGATGACTACATCATAGATAAACTGTCCGGGATTTCATCCCTTCTTTTGGAAGCAAACCACGATATCAAAATGCTGGAGGTAGGGCCCTATCCCTATTACCTTAAAAAGAGGATACTGGGAGAAAAAGGACATTTAAGCAATGATTCCGCAGGAGAGCTCTTATCCAGGCTCTATGACCTTGGAAATCTGAAAAATGTGCTCCTTGGGCACTTAAGTAAGGAGAACAATTATGCAGCGCTCGCTTTTGAGACCGTTAGGATGCAGCTTGTCCACTCCTGCAGCGCATACCATGACAGAAAAATAGAACTTGGCATAGCCTTCCGGGATACTCCGGGAAAACCGGTCTACGCATGAATGATACAGTAATACCTGATGGATTTGATCTATCCCTGTAAACAGAAAGGAAAAACAGCAGCAGAAGATGAAGAAGATAATAATAACTGTAGTGGGACAGGATACCGTTGGTATAATCGCAAAGGTCTGCACCTATCTTGCAGCAAATGACATAAATATCCTGGATATCTCCCAAACCATAGTAAGCGGCTATTTTAACATGATGATGATAGTGGACATCGCGTCCTCCAGAAAGCCCTTCGATGATGTACAGCATGAACTGGACCAGATCGGAGATGAGATCGGCGTGCAGATTAAGTGCCAGAGGGAAGAGATTTTTGAAAAGATGCACAGGATCTGAAGCATAGAGTCAGGAAATCCCGGATTTTGAAAGAGAAGATTATGATCAATATCAATGAAGTAATAGAAACCAATGAAATGATCGAGAAGGAAAACCTGGATGTGAGGACCATCACATTGGGAATAAGCCTTCTTGACTGTATTTCCGATGATCTGGATACCTTAAATAAAAACATATTCGAGAAGATCACTTTAGTTGCAAAGGATCTGGTAAGTGTTGGCAGGGATATCGAGAAGGAGTACGGTATCCCCATAGTGAATAAAAGGATCTCCGTCACGCCTGTGGCCCTTGTGGGAGGCAGCGCCTGTAAGAGTCCCGAAGATTTTGTGACCATTGCAAAAACCCTGGATGAGGCTGCCAAAAAAGCCGGCGTAAACCTTCTCGGCGGCTATTCGGCCCTTACAGCCAAAGGAATGACTAAAGCGGAGGAAATGCTGATCCGCTCCATTCCAGAAGCCATGTCCCAGACCGACAGGATCTGCTCCAGCGTGGTGGTCGGTTCCACAAGGACCGGCATTAATATGGATGCGGTAAGGCTTCTCGGGGATATCATCAAGGAGACCGCGGAAAAAACAGCGGATCAGGGGTCCTTCGGCTGCGCGAAGCTTGTGGTTTTATGCAATGCGCCAGATGACAACCCCTTTATGGCCGGCACCTTCCACGGTGTTACGGAGGCCGATGCCGTGATAAATGTGGGCGTCAGCGGACCCGGAGTGGTAAAGACCGCGCTTTCAAAGGTAAGAGGCAGGGATTTTGAGATCCTCTGCAAGACCATAAAGGACACCGCCTTCAAGGTTACAAGAGTGGGACAGCTGGTGGCGGGAGAGGCTTCAAAGAGGCTTAATATCCCCTTCGGAATAGTGGATCTGTCCCTTGCACCCACTCCGGCTATAGGAGATTCCGTTGCGGATATACTTCATGAGATAGGTGTTGAATATGCCGGCGCCCCGGGCACTACCGCGGCCCTTGCTCTCTTAAATGACCAGGTGAAGAAGGGGGGCGTCATGGCGGCAAATTATGTGGGAGGACTTTCCGGAGCCTTTATCCCCGTGTCCGAGGATCAGGGCATGACCGATGCCGTGGTAAAGGGCGCTTTAAGCCTTGAAAAACTGGAAGCCATGACCTGTGTATGCTCCGTAGGACTTGACATGATAGCGATACCGGGTGACACGGAAAACAGCACCATTTCCGGCATCATAGCTGACGAGATGGCCATCGGAATGGTGAATCAGAAGACCACAGCAGTAAGGCTTATCCCTGTTATCGGAAAGAAGGTTGGAGATACCGTGGAATTCGGAGGACTCTTCGGAAGCGCCCCCGTTATGGAAGTCAATCCCTTTGGCTGCGCCGATTTCGTGAACCGGAAGGGCCGGATCCCGGCTCCTATCCATTCATTCAAGAACTGACTCCTATCACGATCTGTCTGGATATTTCAGGAGGGAGAGGATGCTCCCTCCTTTTTTTATCCTCTCTCAGGATATCATAGACCCTGTCGACATAGAGGTGATCATTAAGGGATAGCAGCGATCTTTCTTCATCTTTAGAAACCCGGTTAAGATAGTTCTTTATATCAGATGAATTTGAAAGTATGGAAAGGGATGATCTCTTTACAAGTTCATTTAAGAAGGGCTCTGCCTTCCGCTCAAATCCAAGAAGCCTGACATAGCCGGTATCAGGCTGTTTTCTTTGATCCATATTCAGTATCACATGCAGAAGGTGACGGGAAACCGCTGAATAGGTTATGTTCTTTGTTTTGATCAGAGCACAGTATTCGCTGAAGCTCCCGCTAAAATAGCGGTTTGCCATGATCCTGTTTGAAAGATCCTCAGGGACCGCGGCTTTATTAAGTCTTTCCTTTATGCCCTCATCCAGCAGAACATATAGCAGAAGAGGGGTAAGAGAATCACGCCCCACTATCCCTTCTTTCTCTGCGGCTTCGGTAATATATTCAAGTCCAGGGAACTTCAGGGAAGAAACAGCATTACTTTCTTTAGCCGTAAAAAGCCTGTTCCTCAGTTCTTCAGCGGAATAGGTGGTGATATTTGAAACATTTCCCTTAGGGTCACTATGGTAGGAAGAATTGACCCGTCTAAGGGTATAGGGCTTTATGGAGGAGCCCAGTTTCCTTATGGCTTTAAGGTATTCTATACCGAGAATGTTATTGGGATTATTAAGGATATCCGTTCCCTCTAAGGAAGGGAGCAGCTCATTTATGGCCTTCTCCCTGGCCGAAGGAAAGTTCAGCCCCTCTTTTAAGCCTTTTTTCAGCGCATCTTTATATTCCGGGCTCTCAAAATAAAGTTGATCCGCGATATCAGATAATGCTTTTATATCCCCGGACTCGCTTCCGAAGACCAGTGAATCCGCCCCAAGACCGGAAAGAATGGAAAGAGCGCCATAGGCAAAGCCCTCCGCAGAAGACAGGGCATAGGCCGGAGGAAGCTCAAATACCATGTCGCAGCCGCCTGATAAGGCTGCCCTGACTCTGATACCCATATCAAAAACCGCGGGCTCTCCCCGCTGTACGAAATTCCCGCTCATAAGAGCTATGACCAGGTCAGCCTTTGTTATCTCCCGGGCTTTTTTTATAAGGAACCCGTGGCCTGAGTGAAAAGGATTGAATTCTGTAACTATCGCCGTGACTTTCATATCTTATGATAGGATTTTGCTAAAAAATACAATTATTACACTTTCATTTATTATTTAAATTTGCTAATATAATTCTATATATTTTTGCAATTATTGCAAATCATGTAGCTTTAAGTTTTCGAAGAAAAGTTAAAGCTACGTAGGCCACGGCTCCGCGAAGCGGAATTTAGTTGCCGTGGCTATCCCATCCATAACTTTCAGGAGGTATTTTATGAGAATCAAGGAAGAGAATCTCGACATTGATGTTCGTGATTCAAAGGCATCGAAAAAAAAGAAGTCCGACGGTCTTACAGGACTTCCTTCAATTAAGCATTATGTGCTGATACTGCTGGCTGCCAGCATGCTCATCGTTTCAGTCATACTGGTGCAGATGGCTGTAAATTCCTTCTCCAAGGAAGAGCAGCGTCTTGTTAAGAATAACATGCTTGAAATGGCTAATTCCTACGGCGAGACCGTCAATTCCCGTTTTGCCACCTTCGGAACACTTTCTCTTGGCACCGCAGCCGAGATCCTTGAAGGGATAAAGATCCCGGGCGTTGATTCAAGCTACATATATCTCGTGGATAAGGAAGGAAACATGATGTACCATCCCACGCCCGAGAAGATAGGCCAACCCGTGGAAAATGAGGTTGTAAAGGGCTTACGTTCCCAGATAGAGTCCGGCGTGATCCCTGAACCCGGTGTCATCGAATATACCTTCAAGGGTTCACAGAAGCTGGCCGCCTACTACATCACGGAAAAGGGCGGAAATATGATACTTGTTGTAAGTGCGGATAAGAAGGACGTGCTTGAACCCATAAACAAGTTCCGTTTTACCGCCATCCTTACCTTTATCATCTGTGTACTTGTGCTTTCGGTGATCATGTATTTCCTTGTAAGCATAGTATTGAGGCCCATCGGCGTCATCGTAAACCTTATCGACAGGACCGCGGCCCTTGATTTTACCCATGATCCCGCTACGGATGCGGTTGTAAAGAGAAGAGATGAGACCGGACAGATCACCCGTTCTATCGGAAACATGAGAAAGGTCATAAGGGGTATCGTCCATGAGATCGACGAGGCCAGCAACAGCCTCCATACAAATGCCAACGACCTTAAGGATACCACCAATCAGGTCAACATCAATTCTTCCGATAACTCTGCCACCAGCGAAACACTTGCTGCAGGAATGGAAGAGACCAGCGCAAATGCCGAGACCATCAATAACAATATTCTGGATATCTTTGAGAATGTTCAGGATATCAGCAAGGTTGCCAGCGATTCCGAGGCATCCGCTTCAGAGATCCAGACCAAGGTTGACAAGCTTTCAAAGGATGTGCTGAAGGCCCAGAAGAATACCCAGGATATCTACAGTTCCGTTAAGGTCCAGTCTGAAGAAGCCATTGAGAAATCAAAGGCAGTTCAGAAGATCAATGCTCTTACGGAGACCATCAAGTCCATTGCCGACCAGACCAACCTGCTTTCCCTCAATGCTTCCATCGAGGCAGCAAGAGCCGGAGAGTCGGGAAGAGGATTCGCGGTTGTTGCTGAAGAGATCGGTTCGCTTGCGACCCAGTCCGGTGAGACTGTTGACGGTATCAGCGAGATCGTTTCGGAAGTCAATGACGCTGTTACCAGCATGTCACAGTGTCTCCAGGAAATGCTTGATTTCATTGACAAGAACGTAATGCGCGACTATGAGTCCTTCAGCGAGGTCACAAATTCCTACAATACCGACGCCCATTTCTTCGGTGAGAACATGAGCGACATAAGGACCAGGATAGAAGGACTTACCACCACCATCGATGACATTAAAGCTGCCATCTCCGGCATCAATGATACCATGGGAGACGCTGCAAACGGCGTTACCGATGTGGCCCAGAGGACCTCTGACGTGGTACGTCTCACTGAGCACACCAACGATCTTGTGGAGCAGAGCACCATTTATTCCGAGGATCTCCGCCGCATCGTTGAACAGTTCAGGCTGGGAAATAACTGAAATACAAACATAAGGACTTTCTCTTGTTTTTCATCAGAAAAACTAGAATCTGTGTTATAATTTTAGCCGGCGGTTTTCCGCCGGCTAAATTATTGCTTTTACTGAGTAAAAAAATAAATTTGGATATCGGAGAATTCCTTTGGATTTTACTGAAATAAAAAAAGATAAAAACCTTTCTCCCATGATGGCTCACTATATCTCCATGAGGGAAAAGTATGAAGGCTGCGTGCTTTTTTACCGTCTCGGCGACTTTTACGAGATGTTTTTTGATGATGCGGAAAATGTTTCACGGGAACTGGACATCGCACTTACGGGAAAATCCTGCGGTCTTCCGGAAAAGGCCCCTATGTGCGGAGTCCCCTTTCATTCCGTGGATATCTACCTGAATCAGCTGGTGGAAAAGGGCTATAAGGTGGCGATCTGTGAGCAGCTGGAGGACCCCAGGACCGCAAAGGGCATAGTAAAACGTGACGTTGTCCGGATAGTGACTCCCGGAACCAGCATAGATGTCCAGTCCATGGACAATTCCAAAAACAGTTTCCTCATGTCGGTGGTATATGCGGGAAGCCGATTCGGCGTTTCCGCTTCCGACCTCACCACCGGTATCTTTAAGGTCACCGAGTGCGGATCCTTTAACGCCCTTATGGATGAGATCTATAAGCTGATGCCAAAGGAGATAATCTGCAATAAGGATCTCCTTATGACAGGCTTTAATCCGCCTGAACTCCGCTCAAAGCTGGGTATAATCGTTAATATCCCGGACAACCGACTTTTCCGTGAGGACAACGCAAAGGAGGCTCTGGAATCCCACTTTAAGGTGCAAAGCCTGGACGGTCTGGGACTGGCTGATTTCCCCATAGGCATAATGGCCGCAGGAGCTATCTTATCCTACCTTAAAGAAACCCAGAAAAACGGCCTTTCAAATATCCTGACCGTACATCCCTATGTGAGTTCCGACTATCTTCTCATAGATTCCGCTTCCAGACGGAATCTGGAGCTTACGGAGACCTTGAGGGACAAGAGACGTAAAGGGAGCCTGTTCTGGGTCCTTGACCGCACGAAGACCGCCATGGGCGGCAGGAAGCTCAGGAACTGCATTGAAGAACCCCTTATCAATGCGGAAGAGATAGTAAAGAGACTGGATGCGGTAGAGGAGTTAAATCAGAATGTCATGGACAGGGATGAGCTCCGGGAATACCTGAGTCCCATCTATGATCTGGAGCGGCTCTTATGCAAGGTGACTTACGGCTCCGCAAATCCCCGGGATATCATCATGCTGAAGACCTCCTTTGACATGCTGCTCCCGGTGAAGAACCTCCTTAAATCCTTTCATTCCCCTCTTTTGACGGAGCTGGAGGAAAGGCTTGATCCCCTTCGTGACTTAAGAGATGAGATTGACAGAGCGATACTTGATGATGCGCCCATTACGCAGAAGGACGGGGGCATAATAAAGGACGGCTACGACAAAAACGTGGATGAGCTCCGTTCAATAAAGCAAAACGGGGCGAAAATGCTGGCTGAGCTGGAAGAAAGGGAAAAGGAAAGGACAGGCATAAAGAACTTAAGGATCAAATTCAGCAAGGTTTTCGGTTATGCCATAGAGGTCACCAATTCCAACCTTGACCGGGTCCCTTCCGACTACATAAGAAAGCAGACGCTGGCCGGAAGCGAGCGCTATACCACTGCTGAATTAAAGGAGATGGAGGATAAACTCCTTAATTCCGAGGAACGGTTAAAGGAGCTGGAATACAGGCTTTTTGACTCCGTCAGGAAATTGATGGGAGACAATGTGTCAAGGATCCTGAGCTCGGCCGATACCCTGGCCAATATCGACTTTCTCCAGTCCCTTTCCTATGTGGCGGAACACAACAATTACTGCAGGCCGAAGATCAATGAAAAAGGCTATATCCATGTAAAGAACGCCCGCCACCCCGTGGTGGAACTCATGATATCTGCCAATGACAGTTATATCCCAAATGACATAAACCTGGACACCGGGAAAAATCTGATATCCATAATAACCGGTCCCAATATGGCGGGAAAATCCACATATATGAGGAGCTGCGCCCTTATCACTCTTATGGCCCATATCGGTTCCTTTGTGCCGGCAAAATCAGCGGATATCTCCATAGTTGACAGGATATTTACAAGGGTCGGGGCCAGCGATGATCTTGCAAGCGGCCAGTCCACCTTTATGGTGGAGATGACGGAGGTTGCAAATATCTTAAGGAATGCAACGGACAGATCCCTTTTGATCCTGGATGAGATAGGCCGCGGCACCTCCACCTTTGACGGACTTTCCATCGCCTGGGCCGTGATAGAGCATATAGCGGATAAGAACAAGCTCGGGGCAAAGACCCTTTTTGCCACTCATTACCATGAGCTCACGGAACTGGAGGGGAAGATCCCGGGACTTATTAATTACTGCGTAGCCGTTAAGGAAAACGGCAAGGATGTGGTGTTCTTAAGAAAGATAATCCGGGGAGGAGCCGACAGATCCTACGGTATCCATGTGGCGAGGCTGGCAGGGGTTCCGGATTCGGTGACGGAGAGAGCGGAAATGATAGCCGCGGATCTCGCGGATAACGATATCACCTATAGCATCGGCGCCATTGCGGATGAAGGCGGTGCAAGGATAATCGGAAACGGCCGGGGCGTAAAACGCTATGACGAGGTGGACTTAAACCAGATCTCACTCTTTGATACCTTAAGCGACAATGATATCCTGAAGGAATTAAAGGAACTGGACTTAAGCCACATGACACCCATGGATGCGCTGAATCATTTATACAAACTGCAAAATGACATAAAGAACAGGTGGAAAGCTGATGATCAGGGTACTTGACAGGAATACCATAGAAAAGATAGCTGCAGGTGAGGTGATAGAGAGGCCCCAGTCAATAGTTAAGGAACTATTGGAAAATGCAGTGGATGCCGGAGCCACCCACATTTCCGTGGATATCAGAAACGGCGGCATCGATATGATAAGGATCTCTGATAACGGCAGCGGTATAGACAGGAATGAGGTCCGTACTGCCTTTCTTGCCCATGCCACCAGTAAGCTCAGTAAGATAGAGGATCTTTATTCCATAAAGAGTCTCGGCTTCAGGGGAGAAGCCCTCTCCAGCATCGCAGCCGTTTCGAAGGTAGAACTCTTAACCAAGACCCGGGAAGATCCTGTGGGCATAAAGTATGTGATAGAAGGCGGGATCGAAGCGGAATTTACCGAGGCGGGAGTTCCTGACGGCACCACCTTTATCGTTAAAGATCTGTTTTACAATACTCCCGCAAGAAGGAAGTTCTTAAAGAGCCCTGGGACCGAAGCCGGATATATCAGCACTCTTGTGGAGGAAATGGCTCTTTCAAACCCTTCGGTTTCATTTAAGTACAGTGTAAACGGAAATAACAGGATCCTTACCTCCGGCAACGGAGATCTTAAGGAAGTGATCTACAGGATCTACGGCAGGGAGATATCGGATTCCCTTCTTCCTCTTGAGGCTTCGACGGATGAAATGCAGCTTACTGGCTTTATAACGAAGCCCTTTGTGGCGAGATCCAGCCGTGCCATGGAAAATTATTTTGTGAACGGACGCTACGTGAAGGATGATGTCATGGCAAAGGCCATAGAGGACGGCTACGCAGGCTTCCTTATGCAGCATCGGTTCCCCCTTACCGTTCTTTTGCTGAATATCCCCCCTGCTGATCTGGATGTAAATGTGCATCCGAGAAAGATGGAGATCAAGTTTTCAGACCAGAGTAAGATCTATAGCTTTGTAAGGAATGCCGTAAAGGATGCCCTGCAGAACAGGGAATTTATAAATGATTTTTCATTTGAAAAGGAAAGTAAAAGGGCTCCCGAAGCTGTAAAACCGGAAAGCAATGCCCCGGAACCCTTTGAGATCCCTCATTCATCCGAAGGGAATGCCCCTCATGTCCCTTCTGAAAAAGAAGTCCCCGGTTCCTTAAACGCTTCTAAAGACCCGGAGATCACGGGATTTAAGGAAGAAAACGCCTATCATGT
>CADBTX010000167.1 GCA_902797705.1 uncultured Lachnospiraceae bacterium
ATCTGCGGAGCCTATGTGGCCTATAAATTCATTCTCTCCCTTTACGAAAGGATGAATGTGGACCTGTCGGAAGCCGGGGAATTCCTGGAGATCGCGGCCTTTGCCACCATAGGGGACGTGATGCCCTTAAAGGGTGAGAACAGGATACTTGTGAAGGAGGGCTTAAGACGTCTCGAAGAAACGGAGAATCCGGGGCTCAGAGCTCTGATCGATATTAATTCTCTTGGTGAAAAGCAGCTTTCCCCCTATCATGTGGGATTTATCCTGGGACCCTGTCTCAATGCTGCGGGAAGGCTTGATGACGCTGAGGATGCTCTGGGGCTCTTATTATGTACAGATCCCCTGTCTGCCCATGAGAAAGCCGTTATCCTGAAGGAAATGAACGACAGCAGAAAGAGCCTTACGGAAAAGGGCGTTAAAGAGGCTCTTCAGATGGCTTTCGGGGAAGAGTATAAGAATGACAGGGTTCTCGTTATCTTTCTAAAGGACTGTCATGAGAGCATAGCCGGCATTATCGCGGGAAAGGTCCGGGAACAGACCGGGAAGCCGGTATTTATACTGACCCCCGGCGAAACCTATGATGAGGTTCCCTGTCTTAAGGGATCCGGACGCTCTGTGGAAGCCTATCACATGTTTAATGAAATGACCCGTGTAAAGGATATATTTATCCGTTTCGGGGGACACGCCCTGGCTGCCGGGCTTTCCATTCCATCAGACAGGCTTTTGGAGCTTAGGAAGCGCCTCAATGAAAACGCAGAGCTTAAGGATGAGGATCTTCAGATAAAGGTATGTGTGGATATGGAACTGCCTCTCACATATGTAAATATCCCCCTTATTCTCGAGCTTCAGAAGCTGGAGCCCTATGGCACGGATAATGAGAAACCCCTATTTGCCCTTAGGGATGCGGCTATAAGGGATCTTAAGATCCTGGGAAAGAGCGGGAATGTGCTGAAGGGTATCATAAGCGACGGAAAGACGGAGTTTGAATGCGTCTATTTCGGAAATGACGCCGGAGAGATGAAGGAATATATAGAAATGAAGGGCGGGAGAGACCTGAAGGCGGTATACAGCCCCGATATCAATGAATTCCGGGGGAGACGCAGCGTACAGATCGTGTTAAGAGGGATAAAATAGGAGAACCATATGAAAAGAATCCTTGCCATTGGTGGAATAGTCATACTTGTCGGGATGTATATCCTTACATTCATACTTGCCATTATGAACCATCCGGATACGGGAAGGCTTCTTATGGCATCCATCGTCTGCACCGTTTTTATTCCCGTCATGATACATCTTCTTCTCATGATGAATAATGCGAGAAAGGGAAAGAATGTCTTTGATGAGCCCTATTCCTACAGGGAGGATAAGGATAAGTGAAAAAACTTGTAAACTTATCGGGAAATGATATATAATTGCCCGGGGAATGGCTTATTCCCATCACAGATCAGAAAATTCAGAAAGGAAGAAATAGACCATATGGCAACTTTATATGAACAGTGGACCGGAATGGCGTATTCCGAGACCGCTGACAAAGGAGAATTAAAGAAACTCTGGCAGGATTATTTTCTTAAGGAGAAGGAGATATATTCCATTCTCTTAAAGGATCCCGATACGGAAGTAAAGGGCACGGTGAAGGAACTGGCGGAGAAATACGAAGTTGACATCATGACCATGACCGGGTTCCTGGACGGCATCAATGAAAGCCTTGTCACAGCCAATGACCTTGAGAACATGGACGAGGATACCGTGGTATCCCTGGGATTTGACAAGGAGCTCCTCTATAAGAACATGGTGGCTGCCAAGGCTGACTGGCTGTACGGGCTGCCTGAGTGGGATGATATCTTTACAAAGGAAAAGAGGGACGAACTGTACAAGGAACAGAAGAAGGCCGGAACCTATGTGAGAGAAGGCAGGAAAATAGGACGGAATGAGCCCTGTCCCTGCGGCTCCGGAAAGAAATTCAAACAGTGCTGTATGGGAAAAGGTATTTATGATTGATTTTTTCCTTGACACGGGTCGGGGAAAGTGATATCTTGTTTTGGTGCTGTTGATACGGATCCGGAAGGAAACGTATCGTAAAAGAAGCAGAGCAGAGGCTCTCACCCTGAGGCGAAGGCTGTCAGGTGTTCATAAGACGGGATTATTATTTGATCTTATTATGGACGGTGGGGCTATGCTCCGCCGTTTATTTAATCTTAGGAGGAAAACACAATTAGCGATTTATTTATCAATGAGCAGATCAGGGACAGGGAAGTCAGACTGATAGGTGTTGACGGTGAACAGCTTGGAGTTATGCCCACATCAGAGGCGCTTAAGATCGCGGATGAAGCAGGGCTTGATCTTGTAAAGATCGCTCCCGGAGCGAAGCCTCCCGTCTGCAAGATCGTGGATTACGGCAAGTATAAATACGAGCAGACAAGGAAGGATAAGGAAGCGCGCAAGAAGCAGAAGATCATTGAGGTTAAGGAGATCAGATTTTCTCCCAATATCGACACCAATGACCTTAACACAAAGAGCAATGCCGCCCGGAAGTTTCTCATGAAGGGGGACAGAGTGAAGGTTACCATGCGTTTCCGCGGCCGTGAGATGGCTCATATGAACGCCAGCAAACACGTGCTGGACGAGTTTGCAGAGGCCTTAAGTGATATCGCTGTTGTTGAAAAGCCTGCAAAAGTAGAGGGCAGAACCATGACATTACAGCTTGCCCAGAAAAAATAGAATGGAGGAAAGATAAGATGCCAAAGATGAAAACAAGCAGATCAGCCGCAAAGCGGTTCAAGCTTACCGGAACAGGAAAATTAAAGAGGAATAAGGCTTATAAGCGCCACATCCTCACCAAGAAGTCTGCAAAGACAAAGAGAAATCTCCGTCATGCAGTCATGACTGATGAGTCAAATGTAAAGAACATGAAGAAGATACTGCCTTATCTTTAATGATCGGGCGGATTAAGAATACGGAGGTTTAATATGGCTAGAATCAAAGGTGGCTTAAATGCCAGGAAAAAACATAACAGAGTTTTAAAATTAGCTAAGGGATACAGAGGCGCAAGGTCAAAGCAGTACAGGGTTGCAAAGCAGTCCGTTATGCGTGCCCTTACTTCATCATTCGCAGGCAGAAAGCAGAGGAAGAGAGATTTCAGATCTCTGTGGATCGCCCGTATCAATGCAGCTGCAAGGGCTAACGGCATCAGCTACAGCAAGCTTATGTACGGCTTAAAGAATGCAGGCGTTGATATCAACAGAAAAATGCTTTCCGAGATGGCTATAAGTGATGCTGAAGGATTCAAAACTTTAGCAGAACTTGCAAAATCAAAGGCTTAATGATATCATATTGCACGGGCTTTTAATTAGCCCGTGACGGGCAGGAATGGCGGAATTGGCAGACGCGCAGGCTTCAGGTGCCTGTGGTAGCAATACTGTGAGGGTTCAAGTCCCTTTTCCTGCACTATCCGGCACAATGTGCCATGTTAAAAAAGGCTGTCCTTCGGCAGTCTTTTTTAGTAAGTAACAGATTCTGTTATACTTAAGAAGGGGATTAAATGCTTTTAAGGTCGTCACAGGTAAGAAGAGCGGTGGTGCTCGTTATCGATATATTCGGGATCTTTATAGCCTTTATCATATCCTGGTTCCTAAGGTTTGGCACTCCCTTTTCCTGGATCTTAAGCGAGTTATATACTTCGACTCTGGTGATCATCACCCTTATCTATGTCGTGATCTTTGTTTTCTACGACAATAAGCGGCCTTCTGTTGTTCATCAGACACCTTTTGAAAATCTGGTGTCCGTTTTTTCCAATTTGCTGCTCTTAATGGCTGTGACTCTTATCTATCTCTTTGTAATGCAGAGAGGCAGCCTGGTTTCCCGTTACGTTATCGGTCTCACCTTTGCCATCGGATTTGTGGATGATTTTCTTTTAAGGATGCTGTTTCGTATCATCCTTATCAATTATTCCAAAAACGTGGAAAGGATCACCAATATCATGCTGGTGACACTTTCCTTCCGTGCCAGGGATATACTCAATGAATTTGAGCAGAATCAGGGTTATCTCATGCGGATCTCCTGCATCACGATACTGGATAAGGATATGGTGGGACGGAATATCAACGGGATCCCGGTGGTGGGCAATGCTGAAAATTATCTGAATACCCACAGACAGAATGTCTATGATGAGGTCTTTGTAAATATCCCCTACAATTATGAAGTGAAGCTTCGGCGTATCATAATGGATTTTGAGGAGATGGGAGTCACCGTTAACCTTAATATCGAGTTCAATGTGGACGCCAGCGAAAAGCGTATCAGGAATCTGGCGGGCTATCAGGTTGTGAGCTTTTCCGCAGCCATACTGGATCCCGGGTCGCTTTTTATCAAGAGGCTTATGGATATAGTGGGAAGCATAGTTGGACTATTGATCTGTGCCGTTTCAATACTGATCTTCGGGCCTGTGATAAAGCTTACAAGTCCCGGTCCCATTCTTTACGCCCAGACAAGGGTGGGTATAAACGGCAGGAGATTCAGGATATATAAGCTCCGCACCATGTATCAGGACGCAGACAAAAGGAAGGCGGAGCTCCTCGCTCAAAATGAGATGAAAGGTCTTATGTTTAAGATAAAGGATGATCCCAGGATCACGCCCATAGGCAGGTTCTTAAGAAAGACCAGCATCGACGAGCTTCCCCAGTTCTGGAATGTTCTGATGTCCGATATGAGCATGGTTGGTACCAGGCCTCCCACGGAGGATGAATATGAAAAATACGGCAACTACCACATGAGAAGGCTGTCCATCAAGCCCGGTATCACCGGAATGTGGCAGGTTTCCGGACGGAATGAGATAAAGAATTTTGAAGATGTGGTAAGGCTGGATCTTTTCTATATCGACAACTGGTCACTGCTTCTTGATATCAAGCTTATCATTAAGACCGTATGGATAGTGATCTTCGGAAGAGGGGCCAGCTGAAGTGCTCTTGATAATTTAAAATGTGAAACCGGCGGATTGGAGGATCCGCCGGTTTCTACTTTAGGAGAGTATTAGTTTTGTTGGATTTTCCAACTAAGGGGGAGAATATCTATCGATTACTTTCGTAATCCCAACAGTTGAATTATCTTCAACTGATGAATTTAGTATAAAACCTATTTGTGTCCAACGTGTGTTTATTGAATAAAGTAATTATGAACTCATAATAAAAAGAAAATATATTTCTAAACTAATTATAAAGCACTTCTGTAGATATTCTTAAGAAAGCACCATTCCCAGCTGGTCTATGCAGGGAAGATCTATGTCCTCAATGCTTCCTTTGTCCGATCTTTCGGCCATTTCCGGAGTGAGAGGGATCTGTGAGATAAGCTTCAGACCGTATTTCCCGCAGATTTCCTCAATGTGGCTCTCTCCGAATATGTAGATCTTTTCATTGCAGTGGGGGCAGGGGAGATAGCTCATGTTCTCCACGACTCCGAGGATGGGAACGCCCATCTTTTCCGCCAGCTTCAGGGCTTTTTCCACTATGACTGTCACCAGTTCCTGAGGGCTTGTGACTATGATGATCCCGTCAACAGGCAGGGACTGGAAGGTGGTGAGCATCACATCGCCGGTTCCGGGGGGCATGTCCACAAACATACAGTCCACGTTTCCCCAGGCCACATCTGTCCAGAACTGCTTTACCACACTGCTTATCACAGGCCCTCTCCAGGCAACGGGATCAGTCTCGTTATCCAGGATAAGATTTACTGACATCAGCTTTATGCCGGTCTTTGTCTCTGAAGGGAGCATCATGCCGTCTTCAGTACCCATGGTCTTTTCCGTCACTCCGAAGATCCTGGGGATGGAGGGTCCAGTGATATCCGCGTCAAGTATGGCGGTGCTGTATCCCATCCTTGAAGCGGCAACGGCGGAAAGAGAGGTCACTGCGGATTTTCCCACGCCTCCTTTTCCGCTGACTACGGCGATTACCTTTCCAATCTTGCTGTTCTTATTTGCCGGGATGACCATGGAGGCAGGGTCCCGCTGCACGCAGGAGGCGCTGCAGCTGCAGCAGTTATGGTCACAGGCAGATGAATTTGTATCACTCATTTTTTTATCCTTTCTGTAAAATAAGTCAATCCAATGATTATAGTAGAGAAATGCAGGATCCGCAAGCGAACCCTGCGGAACGCGCTGCGCCGGACCCGTGATATTTGAATATATGTCTTGTAAATTGTATTATTTGATGATACAGTAGGTATCAGTGAGGCGTCATAATACGCCTTTTTGTGATATCAGGATTTGCAGGATATGTGAGGCGGTATATGTGGAGTAATGCTAAGGGAGAAGAAATTATAGAGGCAAGACGAAAGGAGCTGCTTAAGAAGGGCTATGAGCTTTTTTCGACGAA
>CADBTX010000168.1 GCA_902797705.1 uncultured Lachnospiraceae bacterium
CGGAAAAATTATATGTATTTCCGGATCGAGTGAGGGAGAAAAAGCCTATAAGAAGTGGAAAAACGCGAAAATTATATGTATTCCCGGATCGAGGAAGAGAGAAAAAGCCTATAAGAAGTGGAAAAACGCGAAAATTATATGTATTCCCGGATCGAGTGAGGGGGAAAAAGCCTATAAGAAGTGGAAAAAACGGAAAAATTATATGTATTCCCGGATCGAGTGAGGGTGCAGGAGAGAGGAAGCCTGCAGGAGAGAGGAGAGGTCAGGCGGAAGAGGGAGCCCGCGCGGGAGGGAGGCGGTAGCCGGACTTGCACGAAATTAACGGGACGTATACTATATAAACTATGGATAAGAAAGAAAAGATGATAACTGATGGGATAATCCTTGATATTGACGGGACTCTATGGGATTCCACGGAGATAGTTTCAAAGGCCTGGAACAGGGCTGCAAAGGACAGCGGCTCCAAAAGAAAGGACGTTATTACCGCAGAACTCTTAAAGACCCAGTTCGGGAAGCCGATGAATGAGATCGCGGACGCTGTTTTTCCGGAGGACAGTCCGGAGAAGAGAGAAGAACTGCTGACACTTTGCTGCAGGTATGAGCATGAGGAGCTGGAGAAGGATCCCTGCCATGTGACTTTTCCCGGGGTGGTGGATACCATCAGGGAAATGTCCGGTGAAGTACCCTTCTTCATCGTAAGCAACTGTCAGGTGGGATATGTGGAGCTCTTGTGCAGGAAAACCGGACTTACGGGCTTTATAAAGGATCATGAATGCTTCGGTAATACTGGAAAGGGCAAGGCTTACAACATCTCTCTGGTGGTGAAGAGAAACGGTCTGAAAAAGCCTGTTTATATAGGAGATACCGACGGCGACAGGATAGCCTGTGAGGAGGCCGGAGTGCCTTTTATCTACGCTTCCTACGGCTTTGGAAAACCTGAGGGCGAAACCGCGGCGGAGATAAAAGCTCTTTCTGAAATAAAAAATCTATTGGGACAGAAAGGTGCTCTTTCATAATAATGGAACCTGTTATTGAATTTAAGGATTATTCTTTTCGATATAAATCCCAGTCGGAACCTACCATACATGATGTGAATCTAAAGATCTTTCCGGGGGAGAAGGTGCTTTTCCTCGGTCCCTCGGGTTCGGGAAAATCCACCATGGCCCATATCATCAATGGTCTCATTCCCTGCTCCTATCAGGGAGAGTCAAAGGGCAGCGTTCGGGTAAATGGGAAAAACCCTGCTGAGATGGGTGTTTTTGGCATGTCCAAGCATGTGGGCACGGTGCTGCAGGATACAAACGGGCAGTTCATCGGCCTGACAGTGGCGGAGGATCTGGCCTTCGCCCTTGAAAATGACGATGTTCCCCAGGAGGAGATGAAAAAGAAGGTCAATGAGGTTGCGGAGATAGTGGATATGGTGCCCTTTCTCAGACATTCTCCTTCTGCCCTTTCCGGGGGACAGAAGCAGCGGGTATCCATGGGAGGAGTGCTGGTGGACGATGTGGAGATCCTTCTCTTTGACGAGCCGCTGGCAAATCTGGATCCGGCCACGGGAAAACGTACCATTGTCCTTATCGACGAGATCATGAAGGAAAAGGATCTGACGGTCATCATCATAGAGCACCGCCTGGAGGATGTATTATACCGGGACGTGGACCGGGTGGTGGTATTTAATGATGGGACCATTGTTGCAGATGAGAAGCCGGATGAGATCCTTTCCGGAGATATCCTTGCGGAACAGGGCATCAGAGAGCCGCTTTATGTCGCGGCCATAAAGCACGCGGGCCTAAAGATCAAACCCGAGGACAGGCCGCAGCATATTGAGACCATGAATATCGAGCCCTACAGAGAGGGCGTCCGGAATTGGATAAAGAGCGTCAGAGCGAAGGCTCCAAAGGAGAAGAAGGAAACGGTACTCTCCATAAGAAACCTGTCCTTTGCCTATCAGGCGGATGAACCGGTGCTGGATGATATCAGCGTAGAAATAACAAAGGGCGAGATGATAAGCCTGGTTGGCCGGAACGGAGCAGGGAAATCCACACTGGCTTCCCTGATCTCAGGATTTTACAGACCGGATAAGGGCGAGATCCTGTTAAACGGAAAAGATATCACCCCTCTTTCCGTTATGGAGCGTGGTGAAAAAATAGGGTTTGTGATGCAGAGCCCGGGGCAGATGATCTCAAAGCCCATGATAAGGGAGGAAGTGGGACTGGGGCTGCAGGTCAGAAAGGTTCCGGAGGCGGAGATCAATAGAAAAGTGGATGAGACCCTGAAGATCTGCGGGCTCTATCCATTCAGGAACTGGCCGGTCAGTGCTCTTTCCTTCGGACAGAAGAAGCGGGTGACCATTGCCTCCATACTTGTTATGGATCCCGAGATCCTCATACTGGACGAACCCACTGCGGGACAGGATTACAAACGCTATACGGATATCATGGAGTTTATCAGAAAGCTTAATGAAGAACTGGGGATAACGATAATCATGATCACCCATGATATGCATCTTATGCTGGAATACACCGACAGGACACTTGTTCTCACCGATCACAGGATATTAAAGGATGACACTCCGGCAAATATCCTTACAAATGAGGAACTGTCGGAAAGGGCTTTTCTGAAAAAGACTTCATTATATGACCTGGCCATGAGGTGCGGCATAGAAGACGTATCGGGATTTGCGGAGCGTTTCATAGAATTTGAGAAGGAAATGAGGGGAGGAAAAAGAGAATGAGCAGGATGATCTCTTATATGGAAAAAGATACGCCTGTCCACCGTTTGAGCGGCTTTACCAAGCTTCTGTTCTTCATGATCTGGTGCCTCACCGGAGCCCTTACCTTTGACACAAGGGTGCTGTGCGTCATGATAGTCGTCGGTACTGTGATATACATCCTGTCAAAGACAGAAAAAAATCAGGTTTCTGCGGTGTTTAAGGCAATCCTGTTTTTTATGCTGTTAAATCTTGTGTTCATATTTTTCTTTTCGCCCTATGAGGGCTGCAGCATCTATGGCAGCCGAACGGAACTCTTTCCTCTGTTTAACGGACGGATCATTGTTACCGCAGAACAGCTATTTTATGAACTGAACGTGATGCTAAAGTATTTCACGGTGATACCGGCGGTATTCATACTTCTTACAACGACGGATCCCTCGGAATTCGCGGCATCCCTCAATGCGGTGGGACTTCCCTATCCATTTGCCTACTCCTTTGCCCTGACTCTTCGCTATATTCCTGACGTGCAGGATGACTTTGCGCGTATAAAGAATGCCCAGGAGGCAAGGGGGATCGAAATGTCCGGGAAGGCCAAACTTACGGACAGGATGAAGAGAACGGCAAGCATCATATTTCCTCTGCTCTTCTCCACAATGGAGAGGATCGATGTGGTGAGCGACGCCATGGAATTAAGGGGATTCGGCAAAAAAAAGAAGAGGACCTGGTATTCTTACAGGGCCCTCTCCGGAGCAGATAAAGCCGTAATGGTCTTTATCGTTGTATTCTGTATAGCTGCGATGGTATTTACCTTTTACGACGGAAACCGTTTCTGGTATCCATTCTAAGGATCAGTCCTCTTTCTTTAAGTCATTGCTTCCTCCGACTACCTTGGAATAGGCAACGAGGAAGATGGTTCCGAGAACTCCGATGATTATTATGTTTCCGAGGAAAGCGAACATACCCTGGACAAACACCTTGTTGGCAGGCTCGGCATATACCAGTATGTCAAGGATGGGAGCTACAAGTATCCATGCAATGGCATTTGCAAAGATCTGCACCAGGTTAAACATGATGATATTTCTCGCAGTTGAAAATCCACCCTCTTTAACGGCAAACTTTGAAGCAAAGGCTCCGACTCCGATACCTACAACTGCTTCCGGGAAAACCCAGCTCCACCATACAGAGCCGTAGAAAATGGCGTCTCCCAGGGCATGGCCGAGAAGACCGATGACACCGCCCACGATGGGCCCGAATACAGCGGCAAGGAAGGCCATGATGGCCATTCTGGGCTGAAGATAAGTATTGGGGATGCCTATAGGTATCTGAACTGTGGTAAGAACTACAAAGAGCGCGGTACCTATACCGATTGCTACGACTTCTTTGATCCCTATTTTGTTATTCATATAGATTCCCTCCTTCTTAGAACATGAAAACTAACCTCTCATCAACGAAGTATTATAACATATAGAAGAAGATATGTAACTATCCGGAAGAGTCGTGTGCATACCTCCGGGCGGCGTCTGAAATACAAGGCGAAGATATGAGAAATACGCGGTATTTGCTATAATATATCGCAGATGATAAAATTAACAGATAATCAGGAAGGAAAGACTGTTTCATGGTTTCTATTAAGGATGTTGCAAAGCATGCCGGTGTGGCCATTTCCACTGTCTCAAAGGTTCTGAATAATTACCCTAATGTGACGGAAGCCACTAAACAGAAAGTAAACAGGGCGATAAAGGAGCTGAATTACGTTCCGAATTCCATTGCAGCGGCACTGTCCTCCAAGCATTCCGGGAGGGTTGCGGTTTTGATGGATCCGGTGCGGCAGACTCAGGCAGCGGACCAGGTTTATATGCAGTATATCCTTGGGGCTCTTGACAGCGCAAAGGAAACCGGATTGGACGTGATCACCGTGTTTTTCAGCATGCTGGAAAACATGACGGTGGAGGATATAACAAGATATTTAAGATCCCAGGGTGTCCAGGCTATAGTGGTCTTCGGACTTTCCCAGGAGGACAGGGTCATAAGGAGTCTTATTCAGGAAGAGGATTTTTTCACTGTACTGATCGACGCTCCCTTTGTTACTGACGGCATCACCACCGTGGGGATAGATCACGCGGAAGCCCAGTACGAGGTGGCAAAAAAGACTATTTCAGAGAACAGGATGAACCTCCCCGAGGGACAGGTTAATCAGTCGGTGCTTTATATCGCTGGCAAGGGGACGGCCTATGTCACTGCCGACAGGACCAGGGGCATGAAGAAGGCCGCGGAGGAGCTGAAGGTTTCGTTAAGCATAAGGTACGGGGATTTTTCCGAAGCAAAGGCCAGGAGCATAGCCATGGTCACCGGCAGGGATAAGGACGTCATAGTATGTGCCTCGGACCTCATGGCCATTGGAGCCGTGAACGCTCTTAATGAATTGCAGGTATCCCG
>CADBTX010000169.1 GCA_902797705.1 uncultured Lachnospiraceae bacterium
TCATCCATTATCTTCTGGGACCTTACGTTATAGGATTTACGGTCCACTGTATGGATCGCTGTTAAAGGCTCACGGCCGATAAAGAGATTCTCTGCTACCGAAAGATTGGGGCAGAGATTAACCTCCTGATAAACTGTAGAAATACCGACATTCTGGGCATCTCTTGTAGAATGGTTCCTGACCGGTCCCTCTATACCATCGATATGGATCTCACCGGCCTCAAAATCATTGATACCTGTCAGACATTTGATAAGCGTGGATTTCCCTGCTCCGTTTTCACCCATAAGGGCGTGTATCTCACCTTTACGAAGCGTGAAGTCCACATTTTCCAGTGCTTTTACCCCCGGGAAGGTCATACTTATACCGCGGGCTGTGAGTACTACATTGTCTTCCATGCACTGTCTCCTTTCCTTTAAGAATACTGACTCCCTACCTTTTGAAAAGGGGAGCCCTTTTAGCCGGGGCTCCCCTGGTTTTTAGAGGTTCAGATTAATACTGAGCTTCGATTACTTCGTCAGTAACCTCGATCATCTTCTGTGCGTTTCCATCAACAGAGAAGTCTACGATCTGATCAGGAAGTGCATACCAGTTATCGGGAACGAGGATCTGCTTCTCAGGTGTTCCGCCTGACTGAAGAGTCTGGATAACTCCCTCAACTGTAGGAGCTGCAAGAGGGTTACACTCGAAGTCAGCAGTGATCTTTCCGGCCTGAACTTCCTTAAGACCTGCAGTACATGCATCATAAGAGATAAGGATTACATCGTTGCCGGGGCCATACTTAACACCAGCGTTGTCCATAGCTGTCATAGCACCGAATGCTTCGTTATCGTTCTCGCAAACTACAACGTTGAACTTGCCTGCATAAGACTTGCAGTATGACTCCATAACCTGCTGTCCGCCTTCTTCTGTGAAGTCACCGGTCTGCTTGTCAAGGATTGTCCAGCCTTCTCTGTCAGCGATCTCTGAGAATCCGTCTGTACGTCCGATCTGTGCGGAAGAACCGGTTGTTCCCTGGATGATAAGAGCGTTGATCTCCTTGATGCCCTGCTTCTCAGCATAAGCCTTGAGCCATTCGCCTGCTGCCTTACCTTCTGTAAGGAAGTCAGATCCTACCCATGAAACATACTTGTCGGAATCGTCGATAGTTCTGTCGATAACGATTACAGGGATTCCTGCGTCATCGCACTCTGTAAGAACTGTATCCCAACCTGTTGAAACGATGGGGTCGATGATGATGTAGTCAACACCCTGCTCGATGAATCCACGAACTGCCTCAAGCTGTGCAGCTGAGTCATTGTCGCAGTCAACGAAGCTTAAGTTGTAGCCGTTTGCCTCTGAGAATACGTCCTGAGCTGACTTTGTGGAAGCTGTTCTCCAGTCAGACTCGTGTCCAACCTGTGCGAAACCAACGTTGATAACGTCGCCTGATCCGCCTGCTGCTTCCTGAACTTCCTCTGCTGCCTCCTCAACAGTTGCTGCAGTGTCTGCTGCTGCATCTGCTGCTGCGTCAGCGGTCTCTTCAACCTTCTCCTCTGCTGCGGCTGCTGTATCTGCTGCTGCGTCAGCGGTCTGTGCTGCAGTGTCTGCTGCCTGCTGTGCTGCTCCGCCACAACCAGCTATTGTAGCTGCAACGAAAGCTGCGGTTAAAAGTACGCTTAAAATCTTACGCTTCATGTTATTTCCTCCCTTAGAAATATTGATCCATACGGACCGTTAATTGTATCGCAAAACGCGTCTACCGCGCTATGCACTATAATAATATCTCCACGTTCACGAATTTGCAACAGATATGAACAAATCTTAAACAAATCGTAAACATTTGATGAGGGTTCACCAGTCCATAGCACTTATCGCTGCCTTCTCCACCTCGATAGCCTTCTTATAATTCTCAATAAACTTCTCATATCCCTCCACATCGGCCTTATCGGGATCGATGGTGGAACCGGTGAGATTCGCAAATATCTCCTTATCCAGGAACTCCTCCAGCTTCATGCCGTTTCCTTTTACAACGAAAGCTGCAAGAAGGGCCATTCCCCAGGGTCCGCCTTCGCTGGCAGTATCCATGCAGGTCACGGGAGCGTTGAGTGCGGCTGCGAGATAGCTCTGTGCCACGCCCTTTTGTGTAAAGAGTCCGCCGTGCCCCGTTATCCTGTCGATGGCAGCATGTTCTTCCTTGATAAGTATATCCATTCCGATCTTAACCGCACCGAATGAGGTGTAGATATGCGACCTCATAAAGTTTGCAAGATTGAACTTACTGTCAGGCATATAGGCCAGAATGGGACGTCCTTCGTTCAAGTGGGTAACACCCTCTCCCGAATAATATCCGTAGGACATAACTCCGCCGCAGTCCTTGTCGCCCTTCATGGACTCTCCGAAGAGAGTATCAAATATGGTCTTCTCCTCAAGAGGGCTTCCTGCCTTCTCTGCGAACTCCTTAAAGATACTTACCCATGCATTGATATGGGTGGTACCGTTATTTGCGTGGCTCATTGCTACGGGAAGTCCGGTAGGAGTGGTGACCATGTCGATCTCCCTGTAGACCTTTGACAGAGGCTTCTCCATAACAAGCATCGCGAATGTGGAAGTACCTGCGGATACGTTACCGGTCCTGGGGCCCACAGCATTTGTAGCCACCATTCCCGTTCCGGCGTCACCCTCAGAGGGAGCAACAGGTATTCCAGCCTCCAGATCTCCGCTGGGATCGATCCACTTTGCACCTTCCGCTGTTAAGGTTCCCGCCTTTTCTCCGGCTACCAGAACCTTGGGAAGGATATCCTTCACCTTCCAGGGATAACCCTTGTCCTTTATCAGCTCGTCAAAAGCATCAACCATCTTCTGGTCATAATCGTTGGTGGAGGAATCGATGGGGAAGATACCGGAAGCATCTCCGACTCCCGCATTCTTCTCTCCCGTTATCATCCATGTAGCATAGGAATCAAGGGTAGTACAGAAATCGATGTCCTTTACAAAAGGCTCATCATCAAGTACGAACTGATAGAGATGTGAAATGGTCCATCTCAAGGGAATATTGAAATCAAAGAGATCAGTCAGTTTATCGGCTGCAGCCTGGGTATTGGAATTTCTCCATGTCTGGAAAGGAGAAAGAAGCTTTCCGTCCTTATCCAGTGCGATGATACCGTGCATCATGGCGCTTATTCCCAGAGCCCCGTACTTTGTCACCTTTGCAACGCCGTACTTTTCCTTTATATCAGATACCAGCTTCTTATAGCAGTCCTGTATGCCTTCAGTCACCTCGTCCATTCCATAGGTCCAGATGCCGTCACGAAGGCTGTTTTCCCATCTGTGGGAGCCCTTGGCAAGAACATTTCCCTTGAAGTCCGTAAGCACCGCTTTGATATTGGTCGAACCGAACTCAATACCGAGGGCTGTCTGTCCGCTTTCAATAAGTTCTTTACTCATTCCTTGCTGATACTCCTTTCTTTAAGCCAGTTTTTTTATGGAATCCCTGAGAACCGGTTGTGAGGCGAACATATAGCTGGCATCAAACCCCGGGTCTTCGATCATCCTGATAAGATTTTCCGCTGTCTTCCTCCCCAGTTCCTCCTTCGGATGTATGAAGGAAGTAAAGGGGATCTGGCACATTCTGGAAAGATCCGAGTCATCAAAACTCACAACCGACAGATCTTCCGGAACTCTTATATTGGACGCGGCGCACATGTTTATCAGCTGGAAAGCAGCCTCATCGTTGTAGCACACAACCGCTGTGCAGCCCTTAAGTCTTTCAAATATGTAATCCTTGATGAGACTCAGATTCGAAAGAACTCCCGTATCTATCCAGATCACTCTCCCGGCATCGGGCCTTAAATGGGCTTCCAGAAGAGCCTTGTTATATCCGTTATACCTGTGGTGTCCCTGGCCGTCATCGCATTTGAAAAGTCCGGCGATCTTACGGTGTCCGTTCTTTATCAAAAGCTCCGTAGCACTCTTTGCCGCCGAATCGTCATCCATCCTGACGCAGGGCATATGCAGTGAATGATAGGAGGCGTTAAAGAACAGGATCGGGATCCCTCGCCTTGCGATCTCCCTGTAATATTTCATATTTGAATTGGGCAGGGCGCTCTTGCTGGGTTCCGCTATGAGACCGTCTATATCGTTCTTCGAAAGCAGGCTCTCCAAGATATCCGCTTCCTGGGAGATACGGTCATCTGTGAAAAACAACTGGGTGGTATAGCCCTGTCCGGAAAGCACCGTCTCTATCCCCTTAAGTGTGGGAGGAAAGATGTAACTGTCGATATATGTACTCATAACAGCCACATTCATGTGCTTTTCACGGCGTATCCCCTGTATCCTGTCGCCGATATAGGTCCCGCTGCCCTGCACCCTGGTAAGGATCTTATCCTTTTCAAGTTCCGAGGTGGCTCTCCTGACCGTCTGACGGCTCAGGCCAAACTGCTGTGACAGTTCCTTTTCCGATTTTATCCTGTCGCCATACTTCAAAGCACCCGACTCGATATTTTCTTTAATCCAGTCTATGACGAGCTGGTACTTCGGATCCTGAAGCGACATAAACCCTCTCAAATGATCTATGACATGTATACATAGATTCTTGTTTTTCATCAGAAAAACAAGAATCGTAATTGACCAGACGGTCAGCTTGCTGACCGGCGTGTCCGGCGAAGCCGGATTCTTGCGGATAATTTCCTCTTTCATCCGCAAGAAGTCATACATATCTCAAATATGTACAGTCAACTTATACTTGGAATTATGTACCAAATGACCGTACAAGTCAACATTTTACGGCAAAATTATCAATTTCAACAGATTTGCTATGTTGGATTTGTATCATTTTACTAAAATACCCTGTACCATTTTCGGTACAGGGTATTTGTATGATCTGTTCGCGTCTGTCCGGTGACGTGAAAAAGCCGGCGCCTTCCGGAATTTCAACTTTCTTTGAAGACAAGTCCGAAGGATCCCGGCCCGCAATTGGCTGCCACAGCAGGCGAAGCCTTCTGGAAGACTATCCTGTCAAAGTCAACCTTCCTCTTTATTTCCTTTTTCAGGAAATCCCTTTCACTGCGGTTCAAACCCACATAGGCAATGAACAGGATGTCTTTTTCGATGCTGTCCTTATTCTTAAGGCATGAAGCGATATACTTTTTCCAGCTTCTCCTTTTTTCACCGATAATGATCCGCTTCATCCTGATGACTCCGCTGCTCATGGTGACTACAGGCCTTGCGGTAATGGCCTTCATGATCCCGGCAATATGAGTGGAAACCTGCCCTGCTCTCGCGAGGTAGTCTAAGCTGTCCAGCAAGAAACTAAGATGTATCTGTTTTTTGAACAGACTCACGCCCTCCACAATCTCCTCGGGGCTCTTCCCTTCCTCCATAAGACGGCAGGCCTCGAGCACAATAAGTCCCTGTCCGCAGGAAACGCTTTCCGTATCGACTACTTTAACATTGTCGAAGGAACGGGCCGCTTCACTTCCCGGAAGGAAGCCGCTGTTCCTTACCTTTGAAGAGAGGGTGAAGTACAAAAGGTTATTTGATGATGTCAGGGCATGAGCAAAGAAATTCTCATGCTCGGACACATCCGGAGCCTCCGTAGATACTATCTTATCCGGGTCTTCCAGATACTGAAGGAGTCCTCCCGTCTCAATCTCGGTGACGTCCCTGAATAAACCGCTGTCGGTATGCAGCTTATGGGGAAGGATGTCTATTTCATACTTTTCTATCAGATCCCGCGGAAGATCCGCAACGCTTTCTGTAGCGATCTTGATGTGCTTCCTCTTCTTCACCCGGTTCATCCAGGACATGGTATCCTTAAGGATCTCCTCATTATCTCCCGTTGAATGGATCAGTTCCCCGGGCAGCAGCTTCGCGACCTCGTTCTCCAGTTCATAGCCGTTCATGGGTTTCGAGATATATCCATCAAAGCCCGCCTTTTCATAATAGTTCCTGCTGCCGCTCTCTGCATTGGCGGTAAGAGCAACTATCTTCGACTCCTTGCAGAAGCCTCCCACCTGAACCCTGATCTTATTCAGGGTTTCAACGCCGCTCATTTCCGGCATAAGATCGTCCATAAGGATCACATTATAATGCTTTTCAAGGGTTGCCCTCAGGGCTTCCGCTCCGCTGGAGGCCGTATCCGTCTGTATCTTTGTATCCCTTAACAGTTTTTCTGCCACCAGACGGTTTGAGGCATTGTCATCGACAATGAGGACCCTTGCCTCCGGGGCCTCAAATTTCTTCCTGTAGTTCTGCCTGTCCCTGATGCCGGATCTGCTGCTCAGGTTTATCTCTCCAACGGTTCCGTTCCCCACTATCCTCTGGGGTATCTTTATTATGAAAGTGGTGCCCAGGGTATACACACTGTTAACTGTAATCTTTCCACCCATAAGATCCACAAACTGCTTCACTATGGAAAGTCCGAGCCCGGTTCCCTCTATCTGACGGTTGCTGTTCTCATCCATTCTCTTAAAGGCATTAAAGAGATAGGGGATACTCTCCTTCTTTATCCCCATGCCCGTATCCGACACCGAGAATATGATGTCCACGTTATCACCCTCTGTTTCTCCTTTTTCCACAGACATGGTGACACTTCCTTCGGAGGTATACTTAAATGCATTTCCCAGGACATTGATGAGGATCTGCTTTATCCTTACATCGTCCCCCTCAAGTTCCCTGGGGAGATCCGGTGAGACATTCACATGGAATATAAGCCCCTTCTGATCTGCCCGTCCCAGAAACATCCCCGCAAGCTCCGACAGCATCTCATCCGACCTGTACACCACGGGACTAAGTTCCATCTCCCCGGATTCAAATTTTGACATATCGAGGATATCGTTTACGAGATGAAGAAGTATCCTGCCTGCGGACTGGACGTTTTCCGCATCCTCAGCCACTTCATCCGACACATTTTCCCTTAATATCATCTCATTCAGGCCGATAATGGTATTAACAGGAGTGCGGATCTCATGACTCATACTGGAGAAGAAGCGGTTCTGTGATTCCATAAGTTCCGCCATCTGCTTCTTCTGTTCCTCCATCCTTATTCCGGAGATGGTTTCCCGGCGTTTTGTGATTATGATGGAGATACCAAGGAAAAGCTGGATGATAAAGAACAGAACGTAGTTAAGATATTTCATATCCTCCTTGGGGGCGAGACCCGAGTAAAGGATTATCCAGCTGAACCCGGAAAAGGACATTACGTCGAGTATGATGAAAAAGGCGGGATCCAGGTAGAAGCACAGAGGTATCACCACAGAGATGATCATAAATATACTGGGATCCACATATCCTCTCATGCTTGCAGCTACATAGGTGCCTACCAGCGTCCATATCTCAAGAAAAACAGACATCACGGCACTCAGGGCAAAAAATGCCATGTACCTTTTCTCCAGATCAGCCCTAACATAACGGGTCACCAAAAGGCAGATAACGGAAGCCAGCATGAGCATGGGATACAAAATGCAGATGATGGCGAAGAAATCATGGAAGAGCTCCCTGTTAACGATGGTATAGAGCATTATTATCACTTCAAAAACGATGGTCAGAGTGCAAAATCCGATCAGGGTACTGAAACTGGACTGGCAGATCCTTATGGCTGCAGTCTTTCTCGTTTCCCCCGACACCTTGGTGAAAAAATAATCGGCTAATAGATTAAACATTGCCTTCCACCTCCAGCGCTTCCCTTATACTCTCCACAATAAGGTCAAAATGCTCCATGAGCTCATCAAAGCTTTCTTCTTCAGGAAGTACACCCCTCTTTGCTTCGAGTTCCATACTCTTTGCCTCCTCCGCCAGTTCTCCCGCACCTATCATCCTTGCGGTACTCTTTAGGGCATGGACAATGATCTCGAATTTTTTCGGATCCGGGGTATCAAGAGCCCTTCTCATCCCATCCCTCTTCTCATCCCTTTCCGTAACAAACTGGGAGAGCAGAGTCCTATAGAATTCCATATCCTTCCGGCAATAGGAAAGCCCCGCAGCCGTATCCACGCCGCGGATAACAAATTCCTTTTCCTTCTCTGCCGTTTCTTTTCCGGCAGACGGATTTTCATCAAAACCTCCTGACACCACATATCTCGAAGACTTTTTCTTCTCCACATACCGGATAAGATGGGAGGGGATCACCCTCTTCAGGACTCTTTCCAGTTCCGTCTGATCTATAGGCTTACTTACGAATCCGTCAAAGCCCTCGGAGAAGAACATATCCCTTGCGGTACTTAGCGCATTGGCGGTAAGGGCGATCACCGGCAGAGGCTTTTCCCTCCTGTTCCGTTCTCCCTTGATCCTCTTCATGGCCTCCACTCCGTCCATACCGGGCATCATATGATCCATGAACACCACATCATATTCATTATCCTTGCACATCTGTGTGGCTTCAAACCCGGAGGGCGCCGTGCTGACATCCATTCCGTAAGCCCCCAGGACACCCTTTGCCACAGTGAGGTTCATGGGTTCATCGTCCACCACCAGAGCCCTTACTCCGGGAAGCATCATCTTCTCATCACTCTTATCCCTGTCCTCGGGATCCATATTGAGAACCTGCGCTACAGGGAAGCAGTAGAAGGGCTTCTCCAATACCAGTATCTTCGAACCTTCGGAGGCAGTGAATTCTTTCCTTGCCACTACGCACACGATGACCTTCTCTGCCATTTCCTCAAAATACGCCGGATCTGTCGCATACTCCTCCTCCCCCACAAAAAGATGAGTAAGTTCCAGGGTTTCGTTAAGTTTACGGAGATTTTCCATATTGTCCACCCTGTGCATCCTGACTCCGAGGCCGCGGACTATATTCTTCACCAGTCTGTTATAGTACTCACGCACATTGGGATCGCTGAATTTGTCAAAATGGAGGAAGGCTCCGAGACTTAAGTCCTCCCTGTTACGGATATACATACACTCTTCGCTCTCAATGACTTTCTGGGGCAGACTGACTCCCACTTTTGTGCCGATGCCCGGTCTGCTCTCAAGGGTCACAAATCCTCCCAGACTTGCCACAAAGCCGGAAACGACAGACATACCGAGACCCAGCCCGTTAACAGATCTGTCCCTTCCGGAATTACCCTGATAAAAGCCGTCGAAGATATGCTCCATCTGCTCATCATTCATACCGACACCGGTATCCGTTACATCGATCCTGAGATTTATCCCGTATTCCTCCTTAACGGAGTAGATCCTGACGTATACCCCTCCATCCACGGTATACCTGATGCCGTTTGTGATAAGGTGCCACAATATCCTCTTTATCTTTTCCGGATCGGAATACATCACGGAAGGAACCGAGGGATCCACATCTATGATCAGTTCCACATCCGTTTTTACGGAATCCCTGATCTCCTCCACCAGGTCGTGCAGGACAGCAGAAAGCATATAATTTTCGCAGTTATTTACCAGTCTCTTCCTGTCGATCTCGGAATAATCAAGGATATCGTTTATCTGGTTTCCCACCCTTTTACCCGCTTCATTTACGGACCTCATGTCGGAAACGATCTCAGGATCCTTTTCCTTTGAAATGCAGACATCCGAAAGACCTATAACTGCATTGATGGGTGTTCTTATCTCGTGGGACACATTGGCGAGAAAGTCATTCAGCCTGACCGTAGCCTCCTTGAGTTCCCTTATCTCACCATGGGATCTTACCATTACCTCTCCCCATCTGTTCAATATGGTCTTCGCGATCCAGGCGATCATCGTGACCATTCCGAGATGCAGCAGAGCCCTGGTTATGACAAGGATGCTGAACCTGTACCCTTCATGGATCATCAAAACAATGTCATAGATAAAGGTGAAGTAAAATGTTATCTGACACAGGGTTACAAGGGAACTGATACCCGTCATTAAGTAGAGTAATATAACGGCGGACATGACTATGGCCAGATCAAAGGTACTGGTCAGATGAATGCCGTAGAAAAAGTAAGTACTCATCATGAGAAAAGAGTATATCCACAACCTTGAATAATTGGAAAACTTCTGTTCGATGTGCATTACCCAGCTGATTATAAGGGCTAAACCAATGAGAAAAAGGGGCCATCTTTCCCACCCCATAACAAGAGACTCGGCAATAAGTATCACCGAGAAAATAGTAAAGCTTTCCAGGATCATCATGTGGGATGATGAGAAAAGCTCGTTTTCTTCGAGTTTTTTATTCATTTATCCCCGCTTATCCTTAATGTCTAAAAACAAAGCCTGCGGCGGTATTTAACCACCGCAGACAAATCCCCGATCAGGCCGTGATCCACCTGGTATGGCACTCGGTGCACTCCTGGCCATCCACAAGTCTTCCTGTTTCATTAATAAAGAATGACCTGGTCTCAATCTTTTCAGACTTGCAATTAGGACACTTTTTCTTCGTCTCATGATAATTCGTAAGAGACTCGTTCTTGACCTCAACAGTTCCGGGAGGGCATGAAGCTATATCAGGCTTTTCCTCATAATTGTGATGCTTATTCTTGCCGCCTGCTACCTCCTCAAGCTCATCTACTCCAACCTTCTTCATGTCGTCTGCCATTTTTTACCTCCTTAAGTTTATAACTGTAATATTGTTTATTTCCGCTGTTTTATCCAGCGGGTTAAAACCGTCCTGACATAATATACGCATTAATATCAATCTGTGGCAGA
>CADBTX010000170.1 GCA_902797705.1 uncultured Lachnospiraceae bacterium
AGTGCAGTTTGGCAGCCCATTTCGGGCACGAGAACCTTTTTTTCCGTATCCCCTCAACGGCAAATGGAGCGAGCATACCGGCGCCAATGGCGGTTATAAAATTGATATCCACGGTAAAATATCTGAAGAGCTCTTTCGGTGACACTCCGTTTTTCGTGTAACGTATCAATCCGAAAAGGATGCCGTTCATAGAAAAGAAGAGTGCCAAAAGACAGGCTATAAGAGCTATGATGCTCCTTCTTTTATAAAGTCCTATAATATATCGCCTTCTCATTGATGTCTTCTCCTGTCCTTAAGGTATAAAGGAAGATATACCAGCAGTATCACGGCGATGGCCGCAGAGAGCCTGATCGCAAGATAGATCATATACTGCCATTTTTCTCTTACCACTATACCAAGCGGGTTATTATATGATGAAAAGAAATTGACCGCATATTCCAGCCCGATAAGACGACCATGCAGGTATGCAGGAACGCTGAGCATGGAATTCAGATAGAAGGATGCAAAATCAAGGAGCGCCACTGCAGCGATCATCCATTTACAGTCCCCGAAATGGATATCACATCCTTCCCCAAAACCGATATATACAGCGATCACAATGATCATTGCGTGATAGATAAAGAATTCCCAGGCACGGGGTGACGATAGGAAATCCGCCGCCGAGTCATACTCCGGGGCAAGAGATGACAATAGTATCGCCATTGTACCGCCGATGAGAGCAGTGCCGTAGATCACCGAATAAATCCGTTTCTTCCATTTTTCGCTCCTTATCACGACAGCCAGAAATAAAAAAACTATCTGTAAAGAACATAGTTCAAAGGGCAGGTGTTCAGCCAGCAGATAGGGTGAATAACGTCCTGTTTCCCTGTAGACAAACTCTCCGCCTGCTAAACCCAACTCTACAACGGGTACTATCTCAAGTGACAGCAGCATTTTGATCATCTCCATTGCCGCTGCAAGAAAAAAGCCGGTTTTCAATACCTTCTCTACAGGCGGTTTTCGCTTAAAGCACAGAGCTGCGCCGCAAAGGATCATTATTAAGCTTATGATGATAAATGCTATATGACCTTTCCCAAACATAAATTGTACTCTTCCGGCGTGTGTGACTTATGATCCTGATATAAGCATTGTACCATAGAATAAAAGCGATGCGGAACGTCAAAAATATGATAATATTATCCTGGTATTTTGTATTTACTGTTTACCTTGATCTGCAGCACAAAGGTAAGGAGATCCCTGTTGAGCCTGAAATGAAGGAGAGTATGATGACCCTAAGAGATCTGAAGGTAGGTCAGACCGCGAAAATTGAGACGGTAGGAGGAGAAGGAGCCTTAAGGCAGCATTTTCTTGATATGGGAGTGATCCCCGGGGCCGAGATCAGCCTTGTAAAGCTGGCTCCCCTGGGGGATCCCATGGAACTCAGGATACACGGGTACGAGCTTACCCTGAGACTGGCGGAAGCCGAAAAGATCGGCGCCACCCTTATCGAAGGCAGGGAAGGAACTCTCGGGACTTCCGAAAAAAGGCAGGAAATAGAGCATCCCGGACTTGGTGAGGAGGGAAAATACCATCCCAAGGGAAGCGGAAATCCTCTTCCGGATGAGGAACTCCTCACATTTGCGCTGGTGGGAAATCAGAACAGCGGAAAGACCACCCTGTTTAACCAGCTTACCGGTTCGAATCAGCACGTGGGAAACTTTCCGGGAGTTACCGTAGACAGGAAAGACGGAGCCATAAGAGGAAGATATAATACTTCCATCACGGATCTTCCCGGTATATACTCCATGTCTCCCTATTCCAGTGAAGAGCTTGTAAGCAGAGACTTTGTTCTCAATGAAAAACCGAAGGCCATCATAAATATCGTAGACGCCACCAATATCGAAAGGAATCTGTATCTCACGATGCAGCTTCTGGAAATGGATGTTCCCATGGTGGTGGCTTTAAATATGATGGACGAACTGAGGGGAAACGGCGGCTCGGTGGATGTAAACCGCATGGAAAAAATGCTGGGGGTACCGGTGGTGCCCATATCCGCTGCCAAGAATGAAGGTATTGACGAGCTTGTAAGTCATGCCATACATATAGCCCATTATCAGGAAAAACCGGGGGTAGATGATTTTTGTGATGTGAAGGATCACGGTGGAGCTGTACACAGGTGTATCCACGCGGTGATCCATCTTATAGAAGACCACGCCAACAGAGCGGGGATACCTGTCCGTTTCGCCGCAAGTAAGGTTATCGAAGGTGATGAAAGGATAATAAGCCGCCTGGATCTGGACCAGAATGAAATGGAGCTCATTGAGCACATAACGAAACAGATGGAAGCGGAGCGGGAACTGGACTGCAGCGCAGCCATTGCGGATATGAGGTTTTCATTTATCGGGAAGGTCAGCAGCGAGTGCGTGGTGAAGCCACGGGAGACGAAAGAGCACTTAAGAAGCCAGAAGATCGATAAATATCTCACGGGAAGATTTACTGCCATTCCACTTTTTATCCTTGTAATGGGACTGGTATTTTTCCTGACCTTTAATGTGATCGGAGCCTTTTTGCAGGGGCTTCTTGAAGAGGGTATCGGAGCTCTCTCTGTGATAACGGATAAGGCTCTTACGGAAGCAGGGGTAAATGAGGTAATACATGACCTTGTGATAGACGGGATCTTTGAAGGGGTGGGAAGCGTGCTGAGCTTTTTACCGATAATCGTGACCATGTTCTTTTTCCTGTCTCTTCTAGAAGACAGCGGATATATCGCAAGAGTTGCCTTTTTCATGGATAAACTCTTAAGGAAGATAGGTCTCTCCGGGAGAAGCATCGTTCCGCTTCTTATCGGATTCGGCTGCACGGTTCCTGCGGTAATGTCCACCAGGACACTTCCCAGTGACAGGGACAGAAAGATGACCATACTCCTCACTCCCTTTATGAGCTGTACCGCAAAGCTTCCGATCTACACCTTCTTTGCGGCAGCCTTTTTCCCGAAGCACGGATGGCTGGTGGTGACACTGCTCTATTTCCTGGGGATCATACTCGGGATACTTGTGGCGCTCATCTATAAGAAGGTTCTTTTTAAGGGAAAGGCCGTGCCCTTTGTCATGGAGCTTCCCAATTACCGTATGCCCAGCGCAAAAAGCGTGGCGCAGCTTCTCTGGGATAAGGCAAAGGATTTTCTGCAGAGAGCTTTTTCCGTGATCTTCATTGCCACTGTGATAGTATGGTTCCTGCAGAGTTTTGACACGCATTTCAATCTGGTTGCAGACAGTAAAGACAGCATACTTGCCATGGTATCCGGGGTTCTTGTTCCCCTTTTTAAGCCCGTGGGACTTGGAGACTGGAGGATAGTCACATCACTGATCTCCGGCTTTATGGCAAAGGAGAGCGTGGTCTCTGTCCTGGAAGTACTTTTTGCAGGTGAGGGAGTCGGAAATTC
>CADBTX010000171.1 GCA_902797705.1 uncultured Lachnospiraceae bacterium
ATGATGACCAGCGAGATGGGGAGCGTGTACGGCTTCGATGTCCTTTGCAAGACCTATATGGCTGTTACAGACTTTGAAAGGTGGAATGAAGAGAATGCAGTCGGCTCGGTGGTGACCCTGCAGGAAGAAGCAAAGGGAATGGAATGGATCGAGCTCCAGAAGGAGGCCATGAAAAACGGGAAGAAGGTAAGGCTCTCTCCCAATGCGTCAAGACAGATGATAAGCCTCCAGGTCATAGATACCATTTCCGCCCAGACCGACCGTCACGGACGCAATTTCAAGTGTGATTACGTTGAAAAAGACGGATATTATGTGGTTAAGAGCATCAAGGCTTATGACCATGACATGTCCTTCTCCGAAGTCACTCTGGATAATGCTTTTGAGGCGGAAAAGGGAAAGGACGGAAAGACAAGGAAGCTAAAAAAGAACGGCTTCCTTCCGCCCATGATACAAAAGATCACTCCCTCATCACCGCTATTCAGGTACATACGCAGGAACTATCTGCACAAGGAAAGGGAACACGGCTGGCTGGATGAAATAAAGCCTGCCATGTATGATAAGCCCGTGAAGGCAAAGGATCAAAAGGGCAGGGAGTACGTGGAAAAAACCGAGAGAACCCTCATACCCTCCCGGGCAAAGGACGCTCTTCTCACTGTCTTCTATAAGAGCGCGCTCTCCTTTAATAAGAAGGACAAGTCAAAACGTAAGGATTATTACAACGTGGTGAATCAGCCCAAGGACATTTATGACCGCAGCTGGGTCCAGCAGGATGATAAGTGTAATTCCGTTATGAAGAGGGACAAAAAACTAAATATCAATATCACCGAGGATCTTTTCAGAGCAAAGCCCGGCTGGGTTAAGAAGATCGAAGATCTGGATAATATGCCCTACGAGGATTTTGCACAGAAAATAGATGAGGATACTGCTGAAAGCCTTGGGATCGAAAAGGCCACGGATGACGAAGTGCAGGCTGTGAAGGCTCTTTGGAAGTTCTCACGGATCATCTCGGAGCTTGGAAGACTGATGATCCCCTCTGCTGAAGGCAATAAAGAATATGAATATACAGGGAACGATCTTTTTGGCAATGATCGCAATCTCTTCTATTCTTCCCTTGTTATGAAAAGGAACTATGTGGGCGATGGTCTGGTTACCTACAGCGAAGAAGAAAAACAGCGTATCATAGAGCTTGGCAAGCAGCTGAAGGACCTCAATGAGCAGTGGGATTTCACCGGTCTCTACATCAACTATAAGACGGCCTGCGGCTACAGTTTTCAGGGGACAGATTCCTATACCCGTGAAAAGGAAAGCTTCCGGATGCCTGGAAAAGACCCGAGCTCGGGTATGTTTCTTAATGAGTCCCAGATAGGCTTCTTTGACGGCTACATTCAGGCTACACTGGAGTACATTGCCACCATGTTCAAGGATGACCCGGTTATAAATCGTATGAACGAGCAGGTGCCCGATGAGCTGAAGGAATTCTATGATGAGGAGTCCAATACCCTGTCACTGCCTTCGGTACTGCACATGGATGTGGAAGATTACCGTCGTGCCCAGAGAATAGTAGCGGACTTCGAGAATGGTACGTTAAATGCACGTATGCAGGCTCGCCAGCTATCCGCGAACAGCATTGAGGCTGCCCACTCCAGGGCAAAAGAAACCGTAGCCCAGATCAATAAGATGAAGGATATGGCTGAGAAGCTCCTTCGCTTAAAATACCCCGATCTTTGGGAAAGGGATAAAAACAAGCCGGAAAAGGACTGGGATCCGAAGCTTCGCTTCTTCCTTAGTGCGGAGGAGTTTGAGGATCTTAGTGATCTTTCCGACCTGGCTCTTGATCCCGGCAATACCTACCTGGTGCAGGATGACGATGACTACATGAGCACACAGGATGCGTTCAAAGATTGTATGACCCGTTCTGAACAGAATGATGCAAAGGACCGCAGGAAAAAAGCATATCTGGATCAGAAGAGATGGATGGGTACGGAAAGCCCGGAGGAAAACTTCAAAACGGATGCATCTCCGGTAGAAATGACCCTGGGAAAGATCGAAGTTCCTGAGCATGCTGCATGACCGGCCGGATCAGAGTGACATATGAAAACCAAGGCATTATGTACGGAGGATGATTATGGATATCATCGAACTTACTGCGGAAAACGCCGATCTTTACAGCGAACTGGTGGACCGGAACGCTGCGGAAAATCTTGGCCGCAGAGGCTTTTTCGGAATAGCTGCGGTAGAGAATGGACATCCGCTATCAGCAATGATCTGGCATATAATTAACAGTAATAACGCAGGGGATCATACTTCATCGGAGATCCTACGGATGGATGTGCATGATGCCGCTTCCGCGAAAGAACTTCTTAATACTTACAGCAGACGCATAGAAAACTCCGGAGTAGAATGGTCATCCTTTGTTTTTGACAAGGTTCTAAACACGACTTCCATCGGAGTGCTCGGCGACTCCGGGTTTACTCTTACCGAAGGAGAAGGGGAAGATCTTTTTACTTCGGTAGGAGCCCTCGTCAAACGTCTTTTTGTAAAGATCAAAGGAAGCGACGATATGATTTACGGATTAGGCACACTGAAAAACAGAACATTCAACGAAGTCATAGACGACTGCCTTTCCAAAACAAAGCGTGATCTTCCTGAGTATCTCTCAACTATCGGAATAGAATGGTTTGAGCCGGAGGTTTCCTGTTACAGCGAAACAGAATGTATCATAAACGGGATGCTTCTTGTCCATAAGCTGCCGGACGGAGCTCTCCGGGTAGAACTCCTTTCTTCCTGGGGTTCTGCCGGCGAGACTGAACTGGCTCTGATGATAAAGTATGCCATTAAAACGGCGTCTGAGCTCTATCCTC
>CADBTX010000172.1 GCA_902797705.1 uncultured Lachnospiraceae bacterium
CCCGGCCATTTTATAGTAACCTATGGCAGACTCCTTGTCACCCAAAACCTCGGATATGACCCCTGCGTTATACCAGGCCATAAAGGAGGAGGTGCCCTCCGTCCTGGAGGCTTTTAATCCGGTGCAGGAAACAAAGGTATCCCTTGCCTCAAAGAAACGGGTACAGTTCATGAGAAGTATCCCGTACAAAAACAGGAAATCCGCATCTTCCCCGTATCTTTTGTTTTCCCTGAAGGGAGCAAGCAGTTCCAACCCCTGATCCGCCCTGTGGGTGTCAAGAAGGGCGTAGCCGGCGAGACAGATAAGATCCGTCAAGTATTCCATCCCCTCATCCGGCTTAAGCTCCAAGGATCTTAAAAGATGCTCTGCCGCATCCTTCTTTGCTCCGGCCCTGTATTCCGTCTTTCCAAGCTGGTAATAGAGATATGGATCCTCAGGGTTTTCTTCTATCTCCTTTTTCAGAAGCACCCCGTTTCTCTCCGCCTTTTTCTTTAATTCCTCTTCGGTGAGATCGTATCCGTCGTGAAAGATCTTTACAGGACTTAAGAACATCCCGTAATCATAGATATCCTGTCCCCCCGCCGGATCTTTTCTCACCACCTGCTCATGGATCCGTCCTTCGTAACAAAAGATCCTTCTGTCAAAGATCCGGTTTATCCATTCATCATATACAGTCCTTAAACCCTGTTCATTTACGTAGGAATTGCTGCGCTTTATCCTTCCGACAGCACCCGGATAGGCCTTAACAGCCTTAATCAGTGAAATGACCCCCTCATTCTCCGGAAGTATTTCCTCAATATATTCATCGGTATCAAGGATCAGCACAAGGTCATTTTTTGCCATGGCTGTAGCAGCATTTTTGGCTTTGGAAAAATCATCGCACCAGGAAAATTCTCCCACATTGTCCGTATATTCCCCGGCAGTCCGAAGTGAGCCGTCCCGGCTTCCGGTATCAAGCACTGCGATATCCGCCCCCGGCAGCATGGACTTTACGGCCTTCAGGCACTTTTCCAGTTTTTCTCTCTGATCCCGCGTAATGATACATACGGAAAGAAAACTATAATTCGTTTCCGACATTGGCGGCAAATTCCCCTACGATCTCTTCAAATCCCGAGGTGTCATCACCCTCTACCTTTATATCCATAAGCCTTTTTGTATATTCAAGGCTTCTCATCTGCATGAGCACCGGATTCTTTTCGTATCCGGGAAAACAGGTCCGTACGGTTTCCTGCATATTCCTTATGGTGTCCCCGTCGTATCTTAAGCCTCTCGGGATATTGATAAGGAAAGAACGGTTAAAATAATTCTGAATAAATAAGGCTTCCGGCACCACCTGATCCCGCTCCAGATAGCCATTCTTCTTTAAGAAACCGTACAGTGCGAACCAGGTCTTTGCGTTATCGTCCCTGTGCTCCATCTTTCTCGCAAGGGAGTACACGGTGCTGGAATGATTCTCAAAATATCTGTGAAGTTCTTCATTCAAAAGATAATATCGCCTGACCGAAAGGAAGGCGGGTATGGTGAAAAGACTCTCTTCATCAAAAACCCCTTCCGCAAATCTGAAGCCGTGATCCGCAACAAAGCTCCTTTTATAAAGCTTGTCCCAGCAGCCCCTCATGGTACGTCCGGTAAACATGAGTTTAATAAGATCCCCGGTATCATTGACTTTCAGGAGTTCATTCCTGACATCCGTTTCATATTTAAGGTCGTCTTTTGAATAGACCGCTGCATTTCTTGAGAGATAGCCGGTGATCTCCGCCCCGTTCTTCACGGCCTTTTCATAGATATGCTCTATGGCCATAGGCAAAAGCCAGTCATCGGCATCAAGAAAAAGAATGTACTCCCCGGATGCGTAACCGATGGCGATATTCCGCGCAGCCCCCTGCATCACGTGTCTTTCAAGGGGAATGTATGCCACGCTCTCAGGAAACCGCTTCTCCCAGGAAGCGATCTTCTCTGCCGTATCATCCTCCGACTTATCATCGATAAGGAATATCTCCAGGGAATCCACTCCGATACTCTGCTCCGTAAGGGATCCCATACATCTGTCAATATAGTTTCCCGCGTTATAACAGGGAACTATGCAAGAGACCTTTTTCATATTCCTCCGACATTCTCCCTGCAGATCTCCAACCACTTTTTGTTGTATTCTTTGATATTACTCTCATCCACCTTCTCATCGATAAGGGCAATGGATTTTTTATAGAGCCTCATCCCCATAAGGGTCTTATTCTTCAGGTAATCCGGGAAGAGCTCATGCACCGTATCCTGCATGGTGTTCACAGTCTCAACATCATATTCGATACCACGGGACATTGCAAAGATAAAGGAGCGGATATAATAATTGATGACAAAGAACCATTCCACAAGCTCATGCTGTTCTTCCAGATCCCCTTTTTTCTTAAGCTCCTCATAGGTGGCGATCCAGGTCTTTGCGTTATCGTCACGCCTCTTTAAGTCTATCATCAGATTGTAGGTGGAGCTTATGGAATTCTGATAATATCTGTGAAGGTATTCATTTAACTCATAGAGCCTGGTCATATGGAGATAGGCCGGGGTGGTGAAAAGGCTTTCTTCGTCAAATACACCCTCCGCGAATTTCAGATCCAGATCCATGACAAATTCACGAAGAAACAGCTTATCCCAGCAGCCTCTTAGGAGGGGAGCGTTTCCGTGGGCAAAGTAATTCAGTCTCTCCTCACTGCTGTTTATCACTATCATCCTGTCCTTCATACCGCTTTTGGTGGAAGGATCATCATTTTCGGGATTGTCATAGACCTTTCTGGACAGATAGTTCACGATCTCCGCCCGGTTCTTCTTTGCCGCACGGTATACCTTATCCAACGCAGAAGGCACCAGCCAGTCATCCGCATCCAGATAGGCGATGTATTCCCCGTGGCAGTAATTCAGGGCGATATTCCTGGCAGCTCCCTGCATCACATTCTTTTCAAGAGGTATCACGCAGATATTGTCCGGATACTTCATCTCCCAAAGAAGGAGTTTTCCGAGGGTTGCATCCTTGGATGCGTCATTCACAAGTATTATCTCGAGAGAGCTCATTCCTATAGTCTGTTTTTCAAGGGATTCCATGCACCTGTCAATAAACATCGTGACGTTGTAGCAGGGAATGATCACACTGATCTTAATCATAACTACTTACCTTCCGCTTTTCCGGGAACGTTCAGAATACCGGCAGAAAGATCAGACAGCAAAAAACCCGTTCCCGTGGCCTATAAACTACTGTTTATAATACCACAAAAACGGGTTTTTGAGTCAATTGGGACGGTTTTGATGGCGTTAATTACTCTGCTTCATTGACTTAATGGGGATATTAGCGTAAAGCGCCGGTACTGTTGAACCCTTCGCCTTGTCTTCTCCCTCTGCATCCACCTGTGTAAGCTTTATGTCCAGACCCTCCTGGTCTATCTCCACATATTTCTTCAGCACCTGGATTATGTCATTCTTTATCCGCTCCATGATCTCAGGATTTACGGCGCTCCTGTCAGACACCAGTACCATCTTAAGCCTGTCTTTTGCAATATCGCTGGTGGTCTTCTTTCTGAAAAAATCCATAAACTTCATGGCTATCACCCTTCCTTTCTTCCATTATCCGTTCTTTCCTTAATGCAAGTCTCTGCCCGAAGATCAACTCTTGAATAATTCACCGAGTTTTGCGAAAAATCCTTTTTTCGCTTCGAGATTGAGGAAGGGAACTTCTTCACCCATGATCCTGCGACAGATATTCATGTAGGACTGACCCACAAGAGTATCGTCTCCGGCAAGCGGTGTTCCTGTATTTGTGGATACCACTATCTTCTCATCATAGGGCACTACGCCTATCAGATCTATCGAAAGCACTTCCACCACGTCCTCTGCGGTCATCATGTTTCCGTGCTTTACCATATCTATATTCAGCCTGTTTACGATAAGCCGGCTGTTCCTGATCTCATTTGCCTCTAAAAGTCCTATTATCCTGTCCGCGTCACGTACAGCGGATACTTCGGGAGTGGTGACTACAAGAGCCCTGTCCGCAGCTGCGATGGCGTTCTTGAATCCCTGCTCTATGCCTGCGGGGCAGTCCAGGATGATGTAATCAAAATCCTTTCTCAGTTCTTCCACCAGAGTCTTCATCTGCTCCGGCTTTACCGCATCCTTATCCCTGGTCTGTGCGGCGGGAAGAAGGTAGAGTCCGTCCACCTTTTTATCCTTGATAAGTGCCTGGCTTATCTTGCAATTGCCATCGATCACGTCCACAAGGTTATATACTATCCTGTTCTCAAGTCCAAGGACCACGTCCAGATTCCTGAGTCCAATATCCGTATCAACAAGTACCACCTTTTTATCCAGCTTCGCAAGACCTGTTCCAAGGTTTGCCGTGGTAGTGGTCTTTCCGACTCCTCCCTTGCCGGATGTTACTACTATTACTTCTGCCATGTCTTTTTCATACTCCTTATACTTTAAAAATGATCAATGAATGGAACAACGGGTTTTGTCAATCACCCTTGTCATTCAGAAAAGCACAGTTCTCCAGGAATTCCCGGTCATATGGCTTTATGATTATGTGGCCGTCTGTTATCTCCGCAACTTCAGGACCGTTATCCACATGTCGCACGCTGTTTGAAAGTCCGGTCTTTGAAAAGTCAACAGGATCCTGATCTTCGGAGATCGCCAGTGAATCCGCTATCCTTATCTGAAGGGGATCCATATTGAGGGCCATAACAAAGGCCGTCTTGTCTCCGTATACTCCGGCTCCGGCGATACCGGTCAGTGTGCCGATGACAAAAATGCTTCCTCCGGCAGTTACGGTGGCACCGTTCTTCACATCTCCCAGTATTATAAGACTCTGTTCCGCTTCATAACTCATTCCGGACCTGAGAGAACCTACATGTATCTCGGCATATCTCCCATCGACTCCGGTGAGTCCCGCAAGTTTCTCCCTGAGCTTAGCGTTTTCTTCCTCAAGGGCGTCGATCTTCTTGTCCTTTTCGGCCTCACTCAGCTCATTTTCCTTGCCGGCAGCCTCGTTCAGCTTGTCCTGAAGTTCCTTATCCTCAGTCAAAACGGCGTTGATACGAAGCTTCGTCTTCTCCTTTATGACATCCAGGATCTTTCCGCTTTCCCCTTCATCAACATTCCTGCCGTCAATCTTCAGCACTATCTTTGAGGTTCCGAAGAATGATGCTGCAGACTCGAATCTCTCGGCGATCTGCGGCAGCAGATCATCAAACGGTGCATCCTTGTCAAGCTTAAGGACTATTCCGGATCTCACTCCCTTAATGGTTACATGCTGTTCCATAGTCTACCCTCTCTTTTTACGGCACAAACAAACACGCCAAACTATAATACACTACTTGTTCTGAATTGTCTAGAATCCGCCGGTAAACCTTCTCATGCGTTCCATCTGATCATTCATACGTTTCATTGCCGCGGAATAAAGGGCTTCCTGGCTTCCGGACTCGGAATAGGAGGCATAGCCGGCAGAACTGTACAGTGTGCATGGAATATTGTCAACCATTCTTACGGATGAAATATCATTGCTTATGGTCTGCATGAATGAAGGGCCTTCCTCTCTGCTCTCCACCTGACGGATCACCAGGAAGACATCCGCGTCCGGCCTTCCAAGTACGGCGGTGGAACCCACTCTCTTCCTCAGTTTCTCCGCCACTGCCATCATCACCTTGTTGGAGTGCTCCGCTCCGTACTCGTCCTTTATGGCTCTGTACTGATCGATATGGAATACTGCCATGGCAAAATCTTTCTTATTATCCTGATAAGCATTGGCGTATCTTATGACTGCGTCCATAAGGCCCTTGATGTTAAGTACCCCCGTCACCTCATCTATCATGGAGGCGGTCTTTAACTGGTCGAACTGGTTTGTCCTCTCCGTAATATCCCTGAAGTATCCCAGCAGGCCGACGATCCTTCCGTCCTTGTAGATCGGGGTTTTATTAACGAGGATATCCCTGTTTTCTCCCCTTGCCAGACATTTTCCAACGGAATCCCTGATCACGGCCCCGTTATTCAGCACAGCCTTCTCCGCTTCCATGAATGGAACCGGGTCCACATGCCAGTTCATTTCCTCGTCTGTCTTTCCAAGGACCTGATCCTCGGACTCAAAGCCATAGTATTCAAGGAAGGCCTTGTTTACCCCAAGGAAGCGCCTGTTCATATCCTTCCAGAAAACTCCCACGGGACAGGTCTCCACTGTGGTCTTCCAAAGCAGACTGTCACTTATCTCCAGCTGCTTTCCGGATTTCTTTCCGTCTGATTCGCCATAGATAAAGGAGCTGAGCTCAAGTATAAGGGCCAGCTGCTTTTCATCCACTTCTTTCGTGCAGAAAAGAAGCTTCCGCTCCTCCTCGTTTCCTCTTGAAAGGATGATGTACTGCTCCCTCCACACATAGTTTCCGCTCTGGCTTTTAAAACGGAAACAGCCTGCGATATAACTCCTGCCGGACTTTGAGATACGCTCTTCCACGTTCTTCATATCGGCAAACTGCCTGTAGCGTTCCCTGTCGTCGGCGTAGATCTCGTTATTTATATACCTGTTGATATTGTCGGAAAAGCTGTTGCTGTCATACTTTTCCGTATAGCCCGTGTCTCTGTGGAGGACACTCACCCTGTCCTTTGTGAGATCATACTGGACCACCCTGTCAAAAACGGAATAAACTCCCTCAAGGGCATCATTTATCTTTTTAAGATGATTGACCCTGGAATCCCTGGATAGATTCACAAGCTCAACCTCATAAGCATCTCTTCTCTTTGTTCCCGCAAGGAAGGAAAATTTGACGATGCAATAATTCCCGTTCCTTACAAAGTCCATAACCTGTTCGGTCTTCCTCTCCTTTGAACGTTTTATCATCTGCCGGAATTTGGAATTGAGTGACGACTCAGTATCATTACAGAGGCTTTCCAGCATGATAAGATCGGTGATGCCTATGCTCTTTACGTTTTCGCTGTATTCTTCATTGAGATAGAGATAGTGGGATCTTTCCTCTTCGAATTCCACAATGGCATAGGAGGAAGACTGCTTTTCCCTGATATCGGTCTGTACTATCCTGTCATAATAACTCTGAAGACTTACAGGTTCGACACTCATGCCCTTCTCCCTGAGATAGGGCACAAGATCCCAGTAAAACATGGGCTTTCCGAAATAAAAGCCCTGCAGCTTCTCACAGCCTATATTAGTGAGAAATTCCACCTGTTCCTTTGTTTCAACGCTTTCCGCCACTGTCTTTACACCCACGGATTTCGCCATGGATACCAGGTATTCTATGAGTTTTTTTGATCTCTCGTCCTCTCCCCAGAGAATCCTCATATCTACCTTCAGTTCGTCAAAGATAAAGCTCTTCAATATATTAAGCGAGGAATGGCCGCTGCCGTAGTCGTCCATTATGATGTCATAGCCCTCTTCACTTAATTCCTTTATCTTTCTTCCGATAAGCTCCCTGTCATGGACGATAAGGTTCTCATTTATCTCGATCCTTATCATCTCCCTCGGAACCCTGTTCTTTTCAACCTCGGTATTGATCACCGAGAGCACGTCGCATAGTTCGAAATCCAGCCAGGAAAGATTAAAAGAAATGGGGATCAGGGGATCCTTCCTGTTCTCACAGTGGTTGTAATGACCGCAGATCTTTTTTATCACGAAGGAATCAAGCTTATGGATAAGTCTTTTTTCCTCCAGCACAGGGATAAAATCCTTAGGCTCCATCAGTCCGTGCTCCGGATCATCCCAGCGTGCAAGCGCCTCTTTTCCGCAGACCTCTCCCGTAAGGGCACGTATTATAGGCTGGTAGTATATCTTGATGTCTTCTTTTTCAATAGCGCTGTCGATATGCTCTGTCACATATTTTGCCAGATCCTGCTTTGAATCCATATCTGTAATTTCCTTCTTAAATATTAGCCGAATGCGCAGTATCTATTCAGAATCCGAAGGGTTCTTAAATCTGATACGGCCCGTGATAAAAACCTCACGAAAGATATCGTTATAAGGAGGGTGCTGCACCTCCGGAGAACACGGAATCCCTGTGCGGATCTCCGCATTTTTGCTCAGTGTTCATATTGTATCACACGAATCCTTCGCGGAAAAGAAAAAGCAGGGAATCTTCCGACTCCCTGCCTCAATGTCTTCAGGCTGTTCTCTTTATCAAGCCACTACCTTATTGATGGTATCCTGCATAAATGCGTAGTTCACGATACCAAGGCCGAAGATGGCAAGGATAAGATAAAGGATATTGCTGGATGATGAAGCCATTCCATGGTTGACCTTGATGGAATCAACCCTTTCACCCATCTTGTAGAACCAGTAGATACTGTAGATTCCACAGGTTATAAAGGTGAAAAGAATTACCAGTCCGCCACCCGTTGCGTTCTCCTCTCCCGAAAGGGAATTGATCTCCTCATTCAATACATACATCCAGTAAAGTGAGTATATACCGCAGGTAACGAACACCAGAATGATGCAGAGTACGATATTCCTGCTGGTGCCGGCTCCTCCTGTAAAGCCTCCGTCATTTACCGCCTTGGCATCGTTGCTGTAATCGGTATATGTCTCAGCCTGCTCCGGTGCACTTTCAGTTTCATTTACGCTTTCCGCAGCTTCGGAAGTTTCTGCCTCCGGTGCCACATCAGCTCCGCAGTTAGGACAGAATCTGATCCCGTCATCTACCTGTGATCCGCAATTTGGACAAAACATATCAAATCCTCCTTAAGCTTCAATTCTTTCCTCTGATACTTTGTATTTCCTAAATATATATATACGTAAAATGAAATTATTGCAAGGTTTTTTTATCGTAAATCGTTACATCAGAACAGCGATCCAGGACTTTTTGCGTTCGAATCATGTTATAATAGAATAAAACCCGTATCCTCGAAGCAGACTTTTATCAAAGCCAGGAGGAAAGAGCATGAAAAAGATCACAATAATCCTTGCAGCCATGATCGTGATGGCAATATTCAGCGGATGCTCCGGAAATGCATTATCCGGACAGTCCGGAGACGCCATTGCGGAGGGCCTGCCAAAGATCAATATTGAGGGAAAAACAGATCTCAAAGGCAACTTCTTCCTTTCCTTTGTCTACAGCAGAAACCTTATCATGCTTGACGGCAAGGGAAACATAGTCTGGTCAAAGCACGAGGAGCAGCCTGCGGATGACGCCAAAACAGGATTTTGGGATTTTAAGAAACATGATGTAAACGGAACGACCTACTACAGTTATCACGATCAGAACTATTATTTTGAGGATTACGGACTTCCCGGGTATGCTCCGGGAGAGCGGGTAATACTTGACAAGGATTTCAATGAAGTAAAGAGGATCACCATGGAAGCCTCCGACGCCACAGAAAAAGGACAGGGCGCTGACGGCCATGACTTTTTGATGTTCGATCCGGACCACTACATTCTGTCCTGCTATGTAAAGGAAAACGTTAAGAATGTCCCGGGCTATCCCGATGGTTCCAATGTGATCTATTCCTATCTGCAGGAAGTCCAAAACGGCAAGGTCATCTGGGACTTTAAGAGCATCGACTACCCGGAGCTCTACGATCTCGTCATGACCGAGGCAACCCCTACTGCAAATGACTTTGCAAACAAGGAAACAGATACTCCGGATATAGCTCATTTTAATGCCATGCAGCTGGATGATGAGGGAAATCTCATCTGCTCCTTCCGTCATCTTGATTCCATAATCTGTCTCGACAGAAAGAAAAACAGCGATCAGATAAAATGGATACTGTCGGGCAAAGGTGATGAATTCGGTCTTACCGAGGAGCAGAAAACCTCCGG
>CADBTX010000173.1 GCA_902797705.1 uncultured Lachnospiraceae bacterium
CCAGATCTACGCAAATATCAATGAGATGAACCCGGCATTCAGATCCGTAGACCGGCTTATGACAGGAAAGCGGATCGACAGCGCCTTTGAAGCGGTCTTTAACGATCATCCCGAGCTTTTCTTCGTCGATACGGAATACCGGACCATCTACAGGCAGAACGGAGACTTTATCGAGATGGATCTTTTCTATAACAGCGCCGCTGATGACCTGGAAAAATCCCGCTCCGAATTTGATTCCGCCGTTGACCGCATCATCTCCGAAACCTCCGGAAGTGATTATGAAAAGGAGAGATATGTACATAACCGGCTCTCAGAGCTTTTTGACTATAAACGTAATCCCCTGGATCAAAGCGCCTACAGCGGTCTCGTGATGGGTGAAACCGTCTGCGCAGGATATGCAAGGGCATTTTCATATATCATGACCCGCCTCGGGATCCCCTGCTACCTTTGCGCAGGATATGCCGGTGAAGCTCACGGCTGGAACATCATCAAGCTCGACGGGGATTATTACAATGTGGATGTGACCTGGGATGACAACGGAAATGGACTTCCAAACAGCTATGACTGGTTCAACAGAACAGACGGAGATTATGGACAGACCCATATAAGAAAAAGCCTTTCCGTTTATCTTCCCCCCTGCAACGGAACAAAGTACCGCGGCCTTGAACATTCGGAAGATCTTTCTGGAATGGTGCCGCCTTCGGACGATCTGCCCACACTGGAGTCCTACGGCTATTCGGAGAAGGATGTCATCCACGATATGCAGTTATACTATGATGAATTGTACTCTGCCTTGAATAAGCTGGGAGAAGGACATCACACCTTTTCTCTGGTCATCGGAGGAGAGATCCTGGAAGATTGCAGCAAGGCATATGATGAAAACGAAATAAAGACACGGGTTCTGGACAGGATCCTCGCTGAATCCGGCGGAAAGATCGCAAATATGTCCTGCGTCGCCACCGAATTAAAGGACGGTTATTTCCTGATAGAACACGAAGTCAACATGCAATAGATCATTTGTCCTAAGGGTACCTCCTGTGGTGCCGCACAGGAATCTTCTATAGTGGAAGAAAGGAATTTTCACATGACTGCAATAATAAAATCCGGTGAAACTAAAGCAGGTTATGATCTGCCTTCTCTCTTTATAAAGGCCTTTATGTCAGGCATGTTCATCGCTTTCGGCGCTCTGGGGAGCCAGGTCATCAATGCGGCTGCAGGCACTTCCTTCATGGGCGCTTTTATTTTTCCTGTGGGGCTTATCCTGGTGGTATGCACAGGCTCAGAACTTTTTACCGGGGACTGCCTTATGGCCATGGCTGTAGCAGATAAGAAGATCACTCTTTCAGGAATGATACGAACCCTGGTCATCGTCTATATCTGGAATTTTATCGGATCCCTTTTTGTTGTGTTTCTTGCACTATTTGGAAAAATGCCGGCTATGCTGGATGGAAAGCTCGGGGAAACCATGATGAAGACTGCGGCTTCCAAAACTTCTCTTCCTCCCGCTGCCTCCTTCAGCAAGGGAGTTCTCTGTAATATCCTTGTGTGCGCAGCCGTTCTGGTTGCGATAAAAACCGGAGACACCGTGGGGAAGATGCTTGCAGCCTACTTCCCCGTCATGCTTTTCGTGCTCTGCGGCTTTGAGCACAGTATCGCAAATATGTATTTTATTCCCATGGGGCAGGCGCTGGGCAATATGGATATCGGCCTGCTTTTCAATAACCTTATCCCTGTGACTCTGGGAAATATCGTTGGCGGGGTTTTATTCGCCCTTGGAATGTACTGCTGCAACAGACCAAAGGAATAAAAACAAGAAGGACGCTCCTGTTTACAGGCTGCGTCCCTCTTTTTCTTTAAGTTACTTTACCACTTCAGTATCCCGTCTCCCCCCATAAGCCTCGTCATTTCCTCGATCCTTTCTAACGGGAACGGCGGCGACGACACCGGCTTCATGGCAAGCGACATAAGTTTCATGGGATTATCATCCGCTGCTATACGGTTGGAACTAAAGTGTCCGCAGATCCTGCAGCGGTGGATCACCGCCCATTCCCCGCTTTTCCTGACCCAAACGGAAACCGGCTCCATCACGCCTCCACAGTCTGCCTCTCTGTCGCCGGGCTCATTGTCCAGATGTTTACTGCTGAGGCAATAGGGACAGTGATTCCGATGTTCAGATCCGGCGCCCTCCGGCACTACGGTCCTTCCGCATACTTTGCATATGAATGATTCATTACAGGGGTGATTTCTATAGTAACCTTTATCAAATGATTTTTTCTTGTTTTCCCTCGTCATGGGGACTTACCTCCTAAAAGTAAAATCATAAACCATTTGGGAGGCTTGCGGATCTCAAGGCAAACCTCCGGGGTTACACCTCAATCTCCAATGAATGTTCAGTTCTCTTCAAAAAGCATTTCTCCTGATCTTGAGCTAAAGCGGATCGCTCCGCAGTTTACTGTTATTCAGAAATAACACTACCATTTTCACATAAATTTATCAAGAACAGTTCCCGGAATTCTTTTCTTCCCGGCACCCATGCTTTTTCATAGATATGCGTAAAATGATTTTTGACCGTCTGTTCCGATATTCCATACATATACGCTATACGGCGGTTGGAAAATCCGGACACTTTTAAGAAGCCAAGCTCCAGCTCTCTTCCCGTAAACCCGTACTTCTTAGCCACTCTAAGGTATTGATCTTTTGTAATATATCGATCATTCATCTCCGAAGTCCATTTCTTCGTTCATTTTCCGTTCAGCGTTTAGCCTGAGGGGAAGAAGGAAAAACTCTATTATCACCGCGTAAAGTCCGGCAAGGAAACATATGGCCAGGTTTGCACCTATCATCTCCAGATCATCCAGCCTTCCGAGCATAAGCACCGCGGAAATGATGATCGCCATCAGGGCGCTGTAGATCGTTAGCTTCTGGGCTGCTCCAACTGCCCCGACTATATTTTTCAATTCCAGGAGACTATAGGGCTTTAGACCCACGGAAAAAGATTTTATAAAATCCTTCCATTCGCCCATTATGATCAGTCCCGGGATCAGAACGAGTAAGATCAGCAATATGGACGGCAGGTCAATAAAAAAGGCAACAGCTGACACACCCCAATTCCCCATAATTATATTCATCAGGAATACCGCAGCTAAAAGTATGATCTCTCCCAATAAAACCAGTCTTATGCTTTTCTTCATAGTGAACTCCTTTCTGACGGGAACTTTGACTTTCCTTCCTACACCTTATCACAGGCCGGTTCAGGATTATATAGTACCTTTTTTATACTAAGTTTTCTTGACAGCGGTAGTGCCAAAATATAAGATTTTTAAAAAGATGTTTGCTCACACTACAGTAGGAGGATGAACAAATGAAAAAACGGATTATCCCTATTTTGTTATGTATGATTCTTGCCATAACTGCTGCAGGCTGCGGCGGCGCACAAGGCGGAGGAGCCGGACAATCTTCATCCCAGAGCTTGAAGATTGCCATAATGACATCTCTTTCGGGAGTGGATGACGGCTCATTTCACGAGGACAACTACAATGGCATACTGAGTTTCATAAAGGATCACCCGGATTCTTCCGTAACGCCTGTCCAGGAGTCGACAGGAGATACTGCAGCCTGCCTCAAGGCAGTGGAGGATGTAGTTGCCGACTATGACGTTTTAGTCTGTGACGGCTTCCAGTTTGCTGGCATATCCGAAATAGCGGAAGACAACCCCGACAAGAAGTTCATCCTTGTGGATTCCTCTCCCACCGATGCGGAGGGAAACGAAGTGGAAGTCGAGAATATCTATGCCATGACTTTTAAGGAGCAGGAAGGCGGATTCCTTGCCGGAATGGCGGCAGCGCTTTCATCCACCACGAAAAAGGTGGCTGTAGTCAACGGGATAGCCTATCCATCAAATGTTAACTACGAATACGGCTTCATGTCGGGCGTAGAATACTGCAACAGGCATTACGATACAAATGTCGAGATCGTGGAACTGCCTTCCTACGCCGGAACCGATGTGACAGGTGCAAACGTTGGAGGAAATTACGCAGGTTCCTTCGGAGATCCCGCAACCGGAAAGGTCATAGGCGATGCACTGATCAAGGAAGGCTGCGACGTCATCTTTGTCGCTGCCGGAAGTTCGGGAAACGGTGTTTTTACCGCTGCAAAAGAGAGCTCTGAAAAGGTCTTCGTCATTGGCTGTGACACTGACCAATATAACGACGGCGCCAACGGAAGCGAGAATGTAATCCTCACCTCTGCTCTTAAGATCATGGGCAAGAACGACAAGCGCGTTCTCGAGTCGATCCTTGACGGCTCCTTCAAGGGCGGAAACTATCTTCTCGGAATCGACAGCGACTCTGTCGGATATGTCAGCGAGTCGGGTAGATGCCAGCTCAGCGCTGAAACCATCGAAAAGATCGACAAAGCATACCAGCTCATCAAAGAGGGCAAGATCGAGCCCGCTGCGAATTTCAACGGACTTACTCCGGATAATTTCACCGGAATGGACGTAGAATAGGAGAACATAACATGGGCGATTCCGACTTCATCGTCGAAATGAAGCATATTACAAAGCGCTTTCCGGGAATAGTCGCAAATGATGATGTTTCCATCAGCATAAAAAAGGGCGAGATATTCGCACTTCTCGGTGAGAACGGCGCCGGAAAATCAACTATCATGAGCGTGCTGTTCGGCATGTACGAGCCGGACGAAGGTGAGATATTGATCCGCGGCGAAAAGGTAAATATAACCTCTCCGAGACACGCCACAAAGCTTGGCATCGGAATGGTCCATCAGCACTTCAAGCTGGTATCCAATTATACTGTGACCGAAAACATTATCTTAGGTTCGGAACCGCAGAACAAGCTGTGGGGTTTTATTCCCAGAGTCAATATAAAGAAGGCTAATGAGGATATCGCCGCTCTGTCCGAAAGATATGGGCTGAAGGTCGATCCGGAGTCCGTCATAAGCGATCTTAACGTTTCCACCCAGCAGAGGGTTGAGATATTGAAGATGCTATACAGGGACGCTGAGATACTTATATTTGACGAGCCCACCGCCGTGCTCACGCCCCAGGAGATAGAATATCTGCTGGAGATAATAAGAGGCTTAAGGGATGGCGGAAAGACCGTGATAATCATCACCCATAAGCTGGAGGAGATCAAGGCTATCGCTGACAGATGCGCCATCCTCAACCGCGGAAGGCTGATCGACATCAAGGATGTCAAGGAGACCTCCACCGCGGAAATGGCACGTCTCATGGTAGGCCACGAGATATCGTTTTCCGTGGATAAGGCCGAAGCCGTTCCCGGAGATACGGTTCTGAAGGTGGACAACCTCACCGTGCGGAATGAGACCGGCTTCGAAGCTGTAAAGAACGTATCTTTCGAGGTTCACGCAGGAGAAATATTTGCCATTGCCGGGGTATCCGGCAATGGTCAGAACGAGCTTGCGGATGCCATCGCCGGACTTGCCCGGAATACGTCCGGAAAGATATTCCTTGACGGCAGGGATATCTCCGGATCATCCATAAGGCAGCGCACCGAAGAAGGGGTCGCATACATTCCCGAAGACCGGCATAATGTAGGGCTGGTCTTAGGGTTCACGCTAAAAGACAATCTGGTTCTTAAGAATTACTATTCGCCGCCATTTTCCGAAAAAGGCGTTCTGAATGAGAATGCCATGAACGATAACGGCACCAGGCTGATCGAAAAATATGACATCCGGAGCAGCAGAGGCAACCGGACCATTGTCAGCTCCATGTCAGGAGGAAACCAGCAGAAAGCCATAATCGCCCGGGAGATCGATCTGAAGAAGAAGCTCATAATCTTCATGCAGCCCACGAGAGGCCTCGATGTCGGCGCCATATCGAACATCCATAAACAGATCGTCGCAGAGCGTGACAGAGGCGCGGCGGTGCTGTTGATATCCCTGGAACTTGACGAGGTAATGAATCTTGCCGATACCATCGGCGTCATTTTTGACGGAAAGATAACCAGGATAGCCAAGGCTTCCGAACTATCCGTAAATGAGGTGGGAGAATACATGGCAGGAGTAAAGAAGGGGGATTCCAGATGAAAAGAGCACTGGTCAAACTGCTTGGAAATGAAAAGGGACAGTTATTTCGAATATCCCTGTTTTCTCTGGTGATAAGCCTTATCGTCGGATCCTTCATCCTTATTCTCATAGGGAAGAATCCCCTTTCCGCCTACGGCAATCTGCTTCAGGGCTCAGGGCTTCTCCCCAAGTTCTCATATGCGGGACGACAGAATATGTTTACAGACTTCATGAGTTTCCTGGATGCTCTGACGCCGATGATCTTTGCGTCTCTGGCAGTATCCGTGGCGCTGAAGTGCGGTCTCTTCAACATAGGTGTATCCGGGATGATGTTAGCGGCAGGCTTTGCCGCCAGCGTTACCGTCGGAATGTCGGGGCTTGCGGCGCCTGTAGCAAAGCCCCTTGTCATCATCATCGGGATCGTTGTCGGAGGGCTTGTAGGCGGCCTCATCGGCTGGCTTAAATACCGGTTTAATCTCAATGAAGTCGTGTCTGCCATAATGCTGAATTACACGCTTATGTATATCATCACGTTCTTCATCAACTCTTTCTTTGTCGACCCCGTTTCAAGGCAGAGCACCCCTATAAGCGATGCATCACGCCTTACTCTTGTGGGTGTACGGACAATGGGACTGAAGTTTGACATCCCCCTGGCCTTCCCCCTTGCGATAATCTCTGCCATTTTGATCAAATTCATGATGGACAGGACCATCACAGGCTTTGAGATCAAGGCAGTGGGCTTAAGCCGAAAGGCGGCGGAATATGCCGGAATCAGTATACGTGATAATATCATCAAAACCATGGTGATCTCCGGCGCACTTGCCGGAATGGCAGGAGTCACGTTCTTTTGCGGATATGCCGGATCGATCCAGCCGGGAGTGGTTCCGGGCATGGGTTTCAATGCAATAGCGGTCTCTCTTCTCGGAAACAGTGACCCCATAGGATGCATCTTTTCATCATTCCTTATCACTATCCTCTCAAAAGGGGCCATATACCTGAGCAGTCAGCAGGGCGTCGATATCGAGATCGCGGACCTTATCACCGCTGTGATACTGATCTTTGCTGCCTGCAGCGAATTCATAAGGATGTACGTTACGAGGGCGGCTGCTGAGATCAAGCAGGCAGAAGGAGAACACTGACTATGATAGAAACGATCATAATAGATGGACTGTCGTTTGCGCTTCCCATGTTCATTATGTCCGTGGGCGGCATCTTCAGTGAGAAAAGCGGAATAACTAATCTGGCTCTGGAAGGTTTGCAGGGTTTTGGCGCTTTTTGCGGTTCTCTTGCGGCGACATTGCTTGTCTCCGGATCCCTGGGCGCTTTAAGGATCCCCTACTACCTTTCATTTCTGATAGCCTTTATCGGAGGCATGCTCTATGCTCTGCTGCATGTTCTTCTATGCGTAAAGTTCAAGGCAAATCAGATAATTAGCGGAGTGGTGATAAATATCCTTGCCATGGCTCTCACCACCTTTCTCACAAAAAGGATCAACGAAACTGTCTTTTTGGAGAAATCAAATAAGTTCATCCTGGAAACCAGCATGCGGTTCACGGTTCCGGTCTTATCAAAAATCCCGGTACTTGGAGCAGTATTTACCAACGTTTATCCCTTTGAGGTGATCATCATCGTGATAGCAGCTATCACCTGGTATGTCATGTACAAAACGCCATACGGGATGCACCTAAGAGCCTGCGGTGATAATCCGCATTCCGCTGATGCGGCGGGCATAGATGTTGATCGTGTGCGTTCTATAGCAGTCATCCTTTCAGGCGGATTGTCTGCCATCGGAGGCATGAGTTATGCATACTCGATCTCTGCCAGCTTCTCGCCGGATATATACCTGGGTTTTGGCTATCTCGCTATCGCGGCACTCATCTTCGGCAACTGGTCCATTCTGCCTACGCTTGGAGCCTGTCTCCTCTTCGGCTTTGCAAGGAGCGCAGGTCAGGCGCTGATCCAGAAACTGGGCATGCCTTCCACCTTCAACGACCTGGTGCGCATTCTTCCGTATGTTCTGACCCTGTTATTGCTGATATTCTTCAGCAAGAACAACAGAAGCCCCCGCGCCCTCGGTGAGATTTACGATAAGGGAAAGAGATGACATATGCATTGAAATGATCTGCTATGTTCTGGCTTTTTCAACAAACTTTGCCGCGCTGTCCATATCCCTGACATATACTCCCTTATATTTACTGCCAAGCAACCCCTTAATGGCCCTGAGTTCGTCAGACGACCGGGAAACTGCGATCACAACCGCTTTATCTTCAGCCCGTTCATTTTCTTCCGTCTCGCTGATCATACCGACGTCAGCCGTTTTTTCTATCAGAGACGGGTTCAGATATTTGATGAGCATTTCTTCAAGCGCTTCGTACATAACGGGTTTGCTCAGGTAATCTGAGAACCCTTCCTTTATGTAATTCTCCCTTGCTCCGACGATCGCATCCGCAGTGAGTGCGATGACCGTCGTATCATCAGCAAGATGTTCCTTTTTTATAGCCTCGAGAGTCTTTAGCCCCGACATCCCCGGCATCATCTGATCCAGGAATATCAGATCGAAGGAATTTTCCCTCAGGATCTCTATGCATTCATTACCCGATTCGGCAGTTGAGACACTCATCTTTGTATCTTCGAGAAGGGCCGTGAATACCTCAAGGTTCATATCATTATCGTCTACCACGAGTATTTTTGCCTTGGGTGCATAAAATGACGGTGTATACTCCCGCCCGGCAGCATGCGTTTTTGCCATATTATCGGCAAAGTCTCCCACGGGTGTCATGTCAACAACTTCCTGTTTCATATGGGCTGTAAAGGTCGAACCCTCGCCGTATTTACTGGTGACTCCTATCGTTCCGTCCATCATCTTCACAAGCCGCATCGTTATGTTCAGACCGAGACCGGCGCCTTCAATGTTTCGGTTCTTATCCTCCTCCAGTCTCTGGAAAGCTCCGAAGAGTTTCCCCAGGTCCTCATTTTTGATCCCGATACCGGTATCCGAAACTACGACCCACAGCATTTGTGTGGCATGATCAAATGAAACTTCAACGGATACGCTTCCTTCATGAGTATATTTGATCGCGTTGTTGATAAGATTCAGCATGACCTGACGGATCCTTATCTCATCACCGCGAAGTACGGAAGGAATATCCCTGGAAACTTTGAGAATATATTCAAGCCCCTTATCCCGTGCCTTCTTCATTGTCATATTGACGACATCGTTTATTACCGATGAGAATCCGTATTCAACAGGGATAAGTTCCATCTTGCCGGATTCGATCTTGGAAAAATCAAGTATATCGTTTATTATCGACAGAAGTGTCTTGCCTGCGCTTTGTATATCAAGAGCGTACTTTCTGACCTTATCCGATACCTTTTCACGAAGTATCATCTCATTCATTCCGATGATCGCATTCATCGGTGTCCTTATTTCATGGGACATATTTGCCAGGAAGTCGCTCTTCGCCTTATTTGAGGCATTTGCGGCATCCTTTTCAAGTTCGAGCATCTTTCGCTCGTATGCAGTCTTCTGCTCCTCGAGCCTCATTTCCTCCATTTCTTTGTTATATTTCAGTTCATTACTGTGACCGACATAATAGATCACCGAGATCATCAGAAATATCAGGGAACATGTCACGATAATGACAACACGCTGACTCATTACTTCCGAATACAGATCGTGATCACTCACAACCATTACCGTATTCCAGTCATTTGCTACCCTGTTTACATAGACTGTGTTCCGATCCCCGTTCCACGTATACGGAAAACTTCCGGAATCAGCCTCCTTAATGGCAGAAAGAAACTCATTACCGCCCTCCATATCACAGATATTTTTCCCTATTAGGCTTTCATCACGATGAGCTATTATCATACCGTCATTGCTGACCACAAAACCGTACCCCTTTCCGTTAATGGTCAGTTCTTTAATCATTGACTGTATTCCCCTAAGCTGCACATCAAGTGCGATAACACTCTGTCTGTCCGGCAGCATTCTGCATGCGGAAACGATAAGGTTTCCTGTCTGCGCATCGATGTATGGCATGGTAAAAACAACTTTGCCTTCCGCGGCCTTTGCCTCAATAAACCAGTCCCTGGTTTTAGGATCATAATCCTCCGGCGGAATCCAGTTAAGACCGTCCAGATAATTGCTCATGATATAGCCATATATTCCCGTATAATTCTCATCAAACTGTTCAGCTACATTATTCGTTTCATCAACGAGGAATCCGTGCATCCTTGCCGGAGTGGTACCGCTGATTATCATGTGGTGAACGCTGTCGCTGACTACATGCAAAATATTCTCGGCGGTGCCTAAATTATTGTTGATCATTGCAGAAACAGTCAGTATCCTGTCTTCCATGACGGCATTGGAATTTGATACCGCAACCTTATACATGAGCCTTGATGTGTACAGGACCATAACTGTCATAAATATAAAAAGGAAGATCATCGGTATGATCATTCCTTTTCTTCTGTAACCCCGGGTCTTTATCCTGTTATTGGCAGCCTTTTCCATCTGCAATGCTCACATTCCTTTCAACTTATTCTATCGTCGGTACGATCTGTCTTATGATATCTGCGGCCTCATCATACATAAAATCTTCTATGCGCGACACCGCTTCCCTGAGTTTTGCAGCCTGCGTCGTCCTGAAGGGATATCCGGACAGGATCTGTGCCTGCTTTTTAGCTTCCTCATCATCAAAACCATCAAGCGCCGCAAGAAGCTTCTCCGCGGTCTCTTTCGCAATCCCGGCCGTGATCTCGTCAGCAGGCCGGACATCGCCCATCCCGACGATCGGTGACAGTTTTTGGATAAGATCGTCATACTGTTTTAATGCAGCAGCATTCTCTTCTTCGATCAGTCCGGTCTCATTATTTCTCGCAGCCGTCTCAAGTTTCTCAAACAGTACTGAAAGATTCTCTGCTCCGATCATTCTGGCGTTGCTTTTCAACGCATGTACGGTGATCATATAGTTCTCATAATCTCCGGACGCAAGATACCCGCTTATTCTTGCTCTGTTCTTCTCATAATTCCTATAAAATCTTGCAATAGCCGAGACATACTTATCCTCTCCGCCCGTATATGAAATCCCCGTTTTGGTATCAAGTCCGGCCTCGTCAAGCCATGTAAGATCAGTTCCCATTTTTTTACCCCAGAATATCTATGATCTTTGCCACTACTTCAGATTTCCTGGCAGGCTTTACTATGTACCCCTGCGGTTTGAGCTCCGCAAGTGTCTTTACAACCTTGTCTTTTTCGGCCATGCCGGTAAGAAATATGACAGGGATATCTTCCCATTCTTCGGTATATTGGATGTTACGAAGGACCTCCGGACCGTCCATTGTCGGCATAAGATAATCAAGCAGGATCAGATCCGGGGTATTCTTTTCAAGGTATCTGAACGCGTCAGCTCCCGACTTGACACATGTGACATTGTAGAATTCCTCTATCTGTTCTTTGATATGAA
>CADBTX010000174.1 GCA_902797705.1 uncultured Lachnospiraceae bacterium
AGCAGCGACGTGAAGGCAAGTCCCGGAAGCATTGCGGCAAGGGCAAACATGGTTAAGGAATATAACGAAAGAGCTTCAAAATAAGGAGGATACAATAAATGGACTATACAGAGTTTTCAGGGAAATCCCTTGAAAGTGTATTGGAAGAAGCATGTAAGCAGTTTTCAGTTGAGGCATCTGCCCTTGATTATGAAATAGTAGATATGGGAAAGTCCGGGATCCTTGGCTTTAATGCAAAACCCACTGTTATAAAAGCCAGGGTCAAGGATGGATATGTAGCAGAAAAGAAGGAAGAAAAGGAAAGCATTCCCGAAGTAAAGGAAGAGAAGGCTGAGGAAAAGAAAGAGGCCGTAAAGGAAGTAAAGACAGAGGAATCAGAACCCGCAAAGGAAGTGGTTTCCGATGTAAATGAGGAAGAGATAAAGAGCAGGATCGAGAAGTTTCTTGCAGACCTCTTCAAAGCTATGGAGCTGGATGTATCTTCAAATATTTCATATGCAGCTGCCGACAGGACACTCAGCATCGAGCTTTCCGGACCTGAGATGGGAATTCTTATCGGAAAGAGGGGTCAGACCCTTGATTCCGTACAGTATCTTTCCAGTCTCATTGTAAATAAAGGAACCGGCGAGTATATCAGGGTTAAGGTGGATACAGAGGATTACAGGGAGAGAAGAAAGAAGACTCTCGAGAATCTGGCGAAAAACCTTGCATTCAAGGTAAAGAGGACCAAGAGGCCTGTTTCTCTTGAGCCCATGAATCCTTATGAGAGAAGGATAATCCATTCTGCTCTTCAGGGTGACAGATATGTGGTTACCCATTCCGAGGGAGACGAGCCTTTCAGGAGAGTGGTTATAACCCTTAAGAAATAAGACTTTTGCGGAGCATGTCTTATGTACAGAGATAAAGACTGTGATACCATCGCAGCTATAGCCACAGCACCGGGACAGTCCGGTATTGGCATAATAAGGATTTCCGGAAGTGAGGCCATCGCTCTGACAGATGGTCTCATTTTTTCAAAGAACGGAAAAAAACTGGATATATGGGGACAGCCTTCCCATACAGTGAGATACGGGTTTGTCCGTGACGGGGAAGAAGAGATAGATGAGGTCTTAGTCACGGTATTTAAGAAGCCCCGGTCTTTTACCGCTGAGGATACAGTGGAGATAAGCTGTCATGGCGGCGACTATGTATTACGGAGGGTGCTTTCCCTTGTTATAAAAAAGGGTGCAAGACCTGCCGATCCGGGAGAATTTACAAAGAGGGCTTTTATCAACGGAAGGATCGACCTTACGGAAGCGGAAGCCGTCATGGATATCATTTCTTCCACCAATGAATTTGCCAGAAAAAATTCCCTGTCTGTTTTGCGTGGAGGAATTTATAAAAGGATCAGTGCTTTAAGGGAAAGGATATTACATGAGTGCGCCTTTATCGAATCAGCGCTGGATGATCCCGAGCACTATTCCCTGGAAGGTTATCCCTTGATACTCAGGGAAAAGGTCCTTCAGATCATGGCGGAGATAAGGGAACTTTATGACAGCAAAGATACCGGACGTATCCTTAAAGGTGGGATAAAGACCGCCATAGCAGGAAAGCCAAATGTTGGCAAATCCTCTATTCTCAATCTCTTAAGCGGAGAGGCAAAGGCCATTGTAACGGATATCCCGGGTACCACAAGAGATGTGCTTTCTTCCGAGATACTTATAGGGGGGATCCCACTCATCCTTTCCGATACAGCGGGGATAAGGGAAACAGAGGATAAGGTTGAAAGGATAGGAGTGGAAAGATCCAGAGAGACCATTGATAATGCGGATCTGGTGCTCTTTATCCTTGACTCCAGTTCTGATACTGATAAAGAAGATCTTGAAATATATGATCATATCCGTTCCCGGGAAAAGAAGTGCATTGTACTCTTAAATAAAACGGATATAAAAAAAGAGGACCGGAAAAGTCTTTTTTCGGATCTGCCTGTCATTAATTTTTCTGCAAGAGAGGAAAAGGGCCTTGAGGAGCTTAAGTCCATGATAGAGGAAATGTTCCTCTCCGGAGGATTAAGAAATGATGAGGAGATCTTTGTTACAAGTGAAAGACAGTTAAATGAACTTTCTTCCGCTGTTTCCAGTCTGGAACTTGTGATAAAAAGCATTGATGAAGGGATGACAGAGGATTTTTTCACTGTTGACTTAATGGATGCATACTCATATCTTGGAAACGTAATCGGAGAAGAAACAGATGAAGATCTCTTTGACAAGATCTTTTCTGAATTCTGTATGGGAAAATAAAAAAGTGGATCACAGTATTACACCGATAACCGACTATACAGCAGCCGTCATAGGAGCCGGACATGCAGGGTGCGAAGCCGCCCTGGCTCTGGCACGCCTCGGAATAAAAACAATTGTTTTTACAGTCAGCATCAACAGCGTTGCATTGATGCCTTGTAATCCCAATATCGGAGGAAGCTCCAAAGGACATCTGGTCAGGGAACTGGACGCTCTTGGAGGGGAGATGGGAAAGAATATTGACCGGACTTTTATTCAGTCAAAGATGCTGAATTCTTCCAAGGGACCGGCAGTTCATTCACTCAGAGCCCAGGCGGATAAAGAGGATTATTCCAGGGAAATGCGCTGTGTTCTTGAAAAACAGGAGAATCTTACTCTGAAGCAGGCGGAAGTCACTGAACTTCTCGTGGAAGACGGGGCAGTAAAGGGAGTAAAGACCTATACCGGTATGGTTTACATAACTAAGGTTGTAGTGCTCTGTACCGGAGTATACCTGAAAGCGAGATGTCTCTGCGGTGAGGCCATTACCAATACCGGTCCAAATGGTCTTAAGGCCGCAAATTCTCTTTCCGATTCTTTGATAAAGGCGGGTGTTGTCATCCAGAGATATAAGACGGGAACCCCTGCACGTATTGATGGCAGGACCATTGATTTTTCTAAGATGGTTCCTCAGTATGGAGATGATCCTGTAGTTCCTTTTTCATTTTCTACGGATCCTTCTTCTGTACAGAAGGAACAGGTTCCCTGTTTTCTGACATACACCAATGAAAAGACCCATGAAGTGATAAGGGGAAGTCTTGACAGGTCCCCTTTATTTTCAGGGGTTATTGAGGGTACAGGTCCCAGATACTGTCCTTCCATAGAAGATAAGGTTGTCAAATTTCCGGATAAAGACAGGCATCAGGTATTTCTTGAGCCGGAAGGCTTACATACAAATGAGTGGTACGTTGACGGAATGAGTTCTTCCATGCCGGAGGATGTTCAGTTAAAGATGTACCGTTCTGTTCCCGGCCTTGAAAATGCGGATATCGTCAGGAATGCGTATGCCATTGAATATGACTGTTTTAAGGGAATACAGCTTAAGCATTCACTTGAGTTCAAAAACATCAGCGGACTCTTTTCAGGAGGGCAGAGTAACGGAAGCTCCGGTTATGAAGAGGCTGCAGCACAGGGACTTATCGCAGGTATCAATGCTGCTATGATGATAAAGGGAAAAGATCCACTTATCATCGATCGGTCGGAAGGATATATCGGAGTCCTTATCGATGATCTTGTTACAAAGGAAGGATTTGAGCCTTACCGGATGATGACCAGCCGTGCGGAGTACAGACTA
>CADBTX010000175.1 GCA_902797705.1 uncultured Lachnospiraceae bacterium
CTATCTGTTCCTTGATGGCATAGGTGATCTTGAATGTATTATCTACTTTCTGCTCGCCCAGTGTTCTGATATTTGTTATTGGCATGTTCTGTTCCTCCTTGATAATCAAAGGCGCTTTATTATTCTCTAATATTATATACAGACGTCCCTTAAAAATGAGCCTGAATGATCGCAAAAAAAGAGCCAATGGGGTGGTTCCATTGACTCCCGGATACGATATTCTTTAGTTACGTTATTCTCCTGTTACGGGATTTGTGACGGGGGGATTTTCTGCAGCGGCCGCTTCTTCACCGGTGTCGGCTCCTTCTTCGCCCATTCCGGCGGTACCGGTTCCGGCCGCATTCAAAGCACCGAGATCCACCATGGGGGTGGGTGTGAGTCCCAGAGCCGCAGTGATCTCCGGAGTATGGGGACAGGTTCCCATTTCGGGATTGGCGACTCCCGGTATCTTAAAGGGACAGGAGGGCAGTGCCAGCTGTCCTGAAGCAGAACAGATATAGGTCATGGCGGAGTGATTGTAATTGCAGGTGTCCTCAGGCACATTGTCGCTTGCGAAATACTCGCTGTAAGCGCTGCCGTCGGCAGTGCAGACTCCGTCAAGGGCAAGGAGGCCGGACTTATTGCAGGCGATCCTTGTGACTATGCCCTCAGGCATGACAAATTCTTTTCTTGGAAGGTTCTCATGGATCTTTTCCATGACACCCCTCCATACGGTACGGGCGAGTCGCTGCTGGTCCTTTGTAGTGAGATCCACGTTATTATCAAAGCCCGCCCAGGTGGTGCAGGTGTAATAGGGAGTATAGCCTGCGAACCACACATCATTCTCATCACTGGTGGTTCCGGTCTTTCCTGCTATGGGCTGGGTGCCGAAATTAACGGAGCCTCCGGTTCCCTTTGTGACAACGTCCTGCATGGCGCTGGTTAAAAGGAAGGAGGTGGTGGGCTTGATGGCGGGATGGGTCTCAGGCTCGTTTTCAAGCAGCACGTTTCCGTCATGATCCAGTATCTTCGTATACATTACGGGCTCGATGTAGACCCCGTTATTGGCGATGGCGGCATAAGCTGCGTTCAGCTCGATATTTTTTACCCCGTCTGTGATACCGCCGAGAGCAAGGGTCTGGGTAATATCAGAAAAGACTCTGCCGTCGCTGGTCTCTTTTTTATCCACCAGGGTGGTAAAACCGAATTTCAGAAGGTAGTCATAACCAAGCTGGGGAGTGATGTCCGTAAGGGTCTTTACGGTAACGATATTTAAGGACTGCTCTATTCCGTAACGGAGAGTACAGATCCCCTTATATCCCTTATACCAGTTATTAACGGGGCGACCGTTCACATAGGCAAAGGGCTCGTCCACCTGGGTGCTGGCCAGGGTCTTTAAGCCGCTGTCAAGGGCGGGAGCATAGGTCGAAACTATCTTAAAGGTGGAACCCGGCTGACGCAGGGTGTCTGTAGCACGGTTCAAGGTGAGGCTCGCTTCCTTCTTTCCCCGGCCTCCCACAATGGCCTTTACATAGCCTGTGGACTGATCCGCAACAGTGACGGAGATCTGGGGCTGGGGCGCTGTCGAAAAGCTCTCTGAGATAAAGGTATTTCCCTCGGAGAGAATGGAATCCTTGTAGGAATCCGCGGCGGCCCTTGCATCCTCCGTGCTGTCAAAGAGACGTTTCTTATTGTAGCCGTTGTCCGCAAGCCAGAGAGCCATCATTTCCGAAGAATAATTCTGGTATTCCCCGTCAGGCTTTTCCACGGTAAGTTCATAGTCAAGAAGATATTTGGTACCGGCGGGATAGTTTTCCTCATTTCCGGTAAAGTCATCGCAGATCTTCTGTATGGCCGAATCCTGGGTGGAGTAGATGCTTAAGCCGCCGGAGTACAGCTGGTTATATGCCTGGGTCTCGCTGTAGCCGAGCTTTTCCACGAAATCGGAGAGGATCTGTTTTGTAAGGGCGTCAACAAAGTAGGAATTGATGGTATTGGTCTCGCTCTGTTCGTTGACGGTACGGATCCTGGAATAGACATCGTCGTTTATAGCTTCATCATAGGCCTGTTTTGTGATATAGCCCTGCTTCAGCATGTTGTTTAATACCTTCATCCGGCGTTCCGCATTGTTTTCCGGATGGGAGATGGGGTTATATTTGGAAGGATTCTGGGTGATGCCTGCGATGACCGCATCCTCGGAGAGATTGAGCTCCGACACGTTCTTATTAAAGTAGCGTAGGGAAGCAGCCTGGACACCAAGGGTATTCTGGCCCAGATTAATGGTATTTAAGTAGAGCTCTAAGATGTTGTCCTTTGTGACGTCCTCCTGCTTTTCAAGCTCGATGGCGAGATACTGCTCCTGTATCTTTCTGCGAAGCTTCTCCATAAAGGAGGACTCGTGGGTCCATTCCGTAAAGACATTGTTTTTTATGAGCTGCTGGGTTATGGTGCTGGCACCCTGGGAGAAGTCGTGGCTTTTAATGCCGGTGACCGCTGCCCGGACTATACCCTTTATATCTATGCCGTTATGCTCATAGAAACGCTCGTCCTCAATGGCCACGAAGGCATGCTGAAGATCCAGCGGGATCTTGTCGATGGTCTGGTATATCCTGTTTGAATCCGCAGCCACAAGCTTTGTCAGCTGCTTTCCGTCGGAATCGTATACCGTGGAGGAATACCCGGAAGGCCGGATATCCTTATTATTGATCTCGGGCGCTGTGGCCACTACACCCTTAAAAATTCCCACAAAGCCGGCAGCTCCTATGACACCTGCAGACACCGCACCGAAAACGGATAAGGTCACAAAGGCCACCAGTACCATATTAAGTAATTTCGGTCCCTTGGCGTTTAATTCCCTAAAGCGCTTCTGGGTCCCATGACGTCCGTAATTCATAACAACTAGGTATTATACCAAATAATGTCTTTAAAGTCGAAAAAACTATCCGGAACAGCATGTTGGTATTTTGTCCATCAGAATTTGACACCGGTGCTACAATGGTATGTATGAAAATACTTATCACAGGATACGGAAAAATGGGTTCCACCCTTGTGCGTCAGCTTTCAAATGATGACTATGATCTGACCATCATCGAATCTGATCCGGACAAGCTGGAATCCTGCATGGAGCTTTATGATGTTATGGGGGTTCAGGGCAACTCCGCTTCCATGGCGGTATTAAGGGAGGCCGGAGTCGAGGATGCGGATCTTCTCATTGCCATGACGGGGCATGACGAGATCAACCTTCTTACATGCATAACAGCCCATCAGATGAATACAAAGATAAATACCATCTCGAGACTTAAGAATCCGGAATATCTGGGGCAGATCAATTCAATGCAGAGCGCCTATTCACTGTCCATGACGGTGAACCCGGATTTTCAGGCGGCAAAGGAGATATCAAGGCTGATCCGCTACCCGGGCTTCCTGAAAAGGGAGACCTTTGCAAAGAGCAATACCGAGATAGTGGAGCTTAAGGTAAAGCCCGAGAGCCCCCTTGACGGTCTCTCGCTCTTTAAGATAAACCAGGCTCTGAAGTGCCAGATACTGGTGTGCGCGGTCTTAAGGGACGGCAAGGCCCTGATCCCCTCGGGAGACTTTGTGCTGAAGGTAAATGACCGGATATTCGTCACGGGATCAAATGAAAACCTGAACGTGCTTTTAAGGAATCTCGGGATAATCACCCATAAGGCTTCGACCGCATTTATCGCGGGAGGAAGCAGGATCGGCTTCTATCTTTCAAAGATACTTCAAAGCCACGGCATATCCGTGCAGATAATCGAAAATAAGGGCGGACGGTGCAGGGAACTGGCTTCACAGCTGCCGGATGCCACCATAGTGGAGGCTGATGCCAGCGACCAGAAGGTGCTGGACCGTGAGGGCATACGTAACAGTGATGTTTTTGTGGCTCTTACGGGTATGGATGAAACGAATATACTTATGTCCCTTTACGCCAATCAGCAGGGAGTGCCACAGGTCATTACAAAGCTTGGAAGAGCAGAAAACCTGAGGGTGCTGGAGGACCTTCCCGTGGGAAGCGTTATTTCTCCCAAGGATCTGGTGACA
>CADBTX010000176.1 GCA_902797705.1 uncultured Lachnospiraceae bacterium
AAAACTGTGTAAAATACGAAAAATGTATATCAACCGGTTGACATACGATGAGATCTATATTATGGTACTGTCAACAAGGAATTCCAAAACAGGTCAAATGACTGCAAATTAACCAAAGATACAGGAAGTAGGCCGCGGCTTTGAAAAGAGGATCATGGAATCGTGGCTTACCACATTAACAGGGAGGAAAAAATGATTAAAAAGAATCGGATCTTGGCAATGGCAATTACAGCGGCAATGACTGCAGGCCTGCTTGCAGGCTGCGGCGGACAGGGGGCTTCTGCTGACGGAGCAGGTGCTGCAGCCGCTTCTTCAGGGGATGGATCAGGAAAGCCCGTAGTAACGATCCTTAATTCAAAGATGGAGATCCAGGATCAGCTGGAAGAAATGGCAAGCGCATACAGCGAGACACATGATGCCGATCTGGAGGTTTACTATTCCAGTGATACCATAGCAGCCCATCTTTCCACAAGGTATGCTTCAAACGAGCCCTATACTCTTGCAATGGTAGATGCGAAGGATGTATATTCGCTGGCTGCCGAGCATGCAGTGGATCTCAGTTCCGAGGACTGGGTCAAGGATACTACAGAAGCCATCAGCGTAGACGGCAAGGTATACGGATTCCCCGTTTGCGTGGAGGCGAGAGGTATTATCTACAACGCGGATGCTATTAAAAATACCACCGGCAAGGATTTCGATCCCACCAGCGTGAAGACCCTTGATGACTTCAGCGCACTTCTTGATGAACTGAAAGCCGGAGGAATGGCTTCTCCTACAGGAATAATGAAGGAGGACTGGTCACTTGCAGCCCACTATCTGGCAGAGGTTTATGAGCAGCATGATGATCCGGATGCATTCCTTCAGTCTCTGCATGACGGTTCTGCCAATATCGAAGATGATGAGATATTCAATTCCATGATGGATACTTTTGATGTGCTTAAGGCCAATAACTATGCATTAGGAAACGCCATCTCCGCAGAGCGTGAAGTTACAGAGCAGAAACTGGCTGAGGGAGAGATCGCATTTATGTTCGGCGGCAACTGGGACTGGTCAGTCATCAATCAGTATGATTATTCGGAGAATATGGGTATCATGCCTGTTCCTCAGAACACTTCATCCGATGCAAATACAAAGCTTGTCGGCGGCGGATCAAAGTACTTTTTCATCGACTCCTCCGAGAACACATCGGAAGCACAGGTACAGGCTGCAAAGGATTTCCTCAACTGGCTTGTATATGACGAGGAAGGACAGAAATTCATTGTAGAAGACTGTGCACTGGTTCCTGCTTATTCAAATATCACACTTGCAGTATCCGATCCTTTGGGAAGCTCGGTAAAATCATATGCTGACAAGGGAGCGCTCATAGCTAACTATAACTACTGCCCTGATGATCATTATTCAAAACTCGGAGCTTCTTTCCAGGAGTATCTCGGAGATCAGACCGACAGGGGAGGATTTGCAAAGTCCATCGACTCCTATTGGCAGGAAGTGACTCTTTCAGAGCATTGAGCAAAATATAAACAGATACTTATATATGATACATATACGGGATGCCGTCAGGGCATCCCGTGCTTCAAAAAAGACCGTAAACGGAAGATGACCCGGAGACGGAAACACACCGTAAACGGAAGATGACCCCGATAACGGAAAGACCATAGATCGGGAAAGGTGTAATAGGGTGGAATATGAACAGAAACAAATTATCATATAAGGTTTCCCAGTATATGTTGTTTGCAGGACCGGCGCTGATCCTCTTTCTGGGAACCGTAATAATTCCTTTTATATACGGATTGTACCTGACTTTTACAAGCTGGGACGGGATTTCAAGGTCGAAGCCCTTTGTAGGTGCGGACAATTATGTGTCAGCCTTTACCGATATAGCCTACTGGCAGGCTCTGGGACGTACTCTGATCTACTCGTTCTTTGCGGTGATCCTTATTAATGCTCTTGCATTTTTCCTTGCATATCTTGTGACCAGCGGGGTAAAGGGAGAGAATTTCTTCAGAGCCGGATTCTTCGTTCCGAATCTCATCGGAGGGATCGTACTGGGTTATGTCTGGAAATTTGTATTTAACAGAGCCTTTGTGGCTGTTGCCGATGCGCTGACCGGAGGCTCCAATCCCTCGCTTTTGTCAACTCCCAGTGGAGCGATGTTCTGTCTCATACTGGTTTCCGTGTGGCAGTATGCGGGCTATATGATGCTGATCTATGTGGCGGGATTCATGAGCGTGCCGGATTCCCTGAAGGAAGCGGCCATGATAGACGGATGTACTCCTGCGCAGGCCATGAAGGATGTGACCATACCCCTGATGCGGGCCAGCTTTGTACAGTGCATTTTCTTAAGCATTACCAGATGCTTTATGGTCTATGATGTGAACCTTTCCCTGACCAAGGGAGAACCCTTTAATTCCTCGGTACTGGCAGCCATGCATGTGTACAACCAGGCATTTACCTATAAGAATTACGGAACAGGTCAGGCCGAAGCACTCATACTTTTCGTGATCTGCGCGATAGTCGGAGTGACACAGGTTTATATCGGTAAGAAAGGAGAGGTGGGAGCATAATGAACGATTCGGAAAAAGCGTTAAAAAAGAAGAGGATAGTACATGCGGTCATGCTTGTGGTGCTGGTAGTATTATTCTTCCTGTTTATCTCACCTTTTCTTCTGGTGGTGATCAATGTGTTCAAGACCAAGGCGGATATCACCTCGAATCCTCTGGCGCTTATAGGAAAGCACGGTTTCACGATCAAAAATTTCCCGGAAGCCATGAAGAAGATGAACTTCTGGATGGTGTTCTTTAATTCACTGGTGATAACCGTTTCCGCAACGGTCTTAACCATAGTCTTTTCAGCCATGGCGGGCTTTGTGATCGTAAGGAACAAGTGGAAGGCATGCACCCTGCTGTTTTCACTCATGGTTGCATCCATGGTCATTCCCTTCCAGGTGCTTATGGTTCCCCTGGTATCGGTATACGGCGGAATATTGGGAGTCCTGAATCACAGGCTTACACTGATCCTTCTGCATACAGGCTTTTCGGTGTCCATGGCTACGTTCATGTTCCACGGAGCCATATTCACCAATATCCCTTTGGAACTTGAAGAGGCGGCTTTTATTGACGGCTGCAACAGATGGCAGACCTTCTGGAAGATAGTATTTCCGCTCTTAAAGCCTACCATCGCCACTATCACCATAATCGATGCCATGGCTTTCTGGAATGATTATCTGCTTCCGAGCCTTGTGCTCCAGAAAAAGGAACTGTACACCATACCCATAGCGACCCAGAGCTTTTACGGCACTTATTCCACTGATATAGGTCTTGTTATGGCTGCCCTGCTCTTAGCTATGCTGCCCATACTCATACTGTACCTTTTTCTTCAGAGATACATCGTTAAGGGTGTTACATCCGGTGCGGTTAAAGGATAAGATATGAGACTGAAGGTTAAAGGAGCCTATCTTGCCGTTCCCGTCTGGACCAATCCCGACAGCTGGGACAGGTATTATCTGAGGGTCAGATCCGGTGACAGACTGATATATACCTTCCGGCTGCCGGAAAAAACAGGGAAACAGTCCTGGGAATGTGATTACCATGCGTATCTTCCGATGGAAGGAATGGCGGAGGGAGTTAAATCCGTGGAGATAGAAACAGACGCTCCCTATCCGGTGGCCGAGGGATGTTTTTTTACTGACAGGCCTGTATTCGAGGAAAGGGTGAATGACAGATCGGAACTTCATTATCATGCTCCCTACGGTTCGCTGAACGATCCCAACGGGCTTATCTATCATGACGGGATCTGGCACATGTATCATCAGCATAATCCCATGGACAATGTATGGGGAAATATGAGCTGGGGTCATGCCGTATCCAAAGACCTGATCCATTTCAGCTTCAAGGGAGATGTGCTTTTTCCCGAAAAAAACGGTACCATGTTTTCGGGCTGTGGTATCGTAAATTCAGCAAAAGCTTTTTCCCTCCCCGAGGATGCCCTGCTTTTCTTTTATACATTTGCGGCAGAGGAAGGGGAAAATACAGAGGGGAAAAAAGACGGGAGGCATTTCACTCAGCGGGTCGCCTTTTCGCTGGATAAGGGATATACGCTTCAAAAGCTTGAAGACTGGGAACTCGGAATGATGGCTCCCGAAAACCGGGATCCGAAGATATTCTATCATGAAGCAAGCAATGCTTACATAATGGTATTATATCTGACGGAAAACAGATTTATGATACTAAGATCCCCGGATCTTACAGACTGGGAAAAAACCCAGGAAATGAGCCTTCCGCCCATGTGGGAGTGCCCTGATCTTCTGGAACTTTCAGAGGATAAATGGGCGTTTATGAGCGCTGACGGATATTACTACATCGGAAGCTTTGACGGCTTTTGTTTTACAAGGGAGACATCCATGCTCTCTCTTTATGCGGATAAGATACCCTATGCGGCCCAGAGCTTTTCGGGGGTTTCGGGGCGTATCATTTCCACGGCCTGGCTTCGCACGGAAAACCACGGGGAAAACTGGCACGGTCTGATGTCGATCCCAAGGGAACTTACACTTGCTAAGGACGGGGACTCATATTATATCAGGCAGTCCTTTGTCCGCGAGGCGGAACCCTACATAAGGGAAAAGGAAGGCGGATACTTCATTGAGGATGATCTCGTAAGAGAAGAGATCGGTCCCGGAGGACATCTCTTGAAAGTGGAACAGTTGTTCTGAGGAGTAATGATGTTATAAATAAAGGGCTTAAGGAGGGACGTTTTTGCCTACGATCAAGGATTTGGCAAAAGAAGCGGATCTCGCTGTGGGAACGGTCTCCCGGGTACTGAACAACCGGGGCTACATCAGTGAGGAGACAAGGAACAAGGTCTATTCCGCCATGAAGAGGATAGGATACTCTCCAAATACTTTTGCCCAGGGATTATCAAAAAAGAAAATGGACTGCATAGCGGTCATTGTTCCGCATATCACTCATCCGTACTTTGCAAAGATGATCTCCCGGCTGGAAAAGGAAGCCTCCAGAAAGGGATATAAGGTCATCATCTTTAATTCCAGCGGGGACGCTGCAAGGGAAAGTGATGAGCTGCTCAGGTATCAGAGCAGTTTTATTTCCGGAGCTCTGCTCTTTTCGGCGGATATATCAGCGGAAGACCTGATGAGCTTTCGTATACCTCTGGTGCTGGTGGAAAGAGAACCGGTGGGGAACGCAGTCAGCATACAGTGTGACAATGTCACAGGGGGAAGACTGGCGGCAGAGCATCTTATCAAAAAGGGCTGCCGTGAACTTATAGCCATAAGTTCGATAAATACCGCCGATATGCCGGGTGATGACAGGAGCAACGAGTTTGTAAGGGTCTGCAGTGAAAACGGAGCCGGGGTCAGGCGGTACAATGCGGATCCGGAGCAGTATCTGTCCTTGAATTATCATGAAATGATAAGGCAGGCACTGGATGAAAATCCGGGATGTGACGGGATTTTTGCCACATCGGATCTGATAGCCGCGCAGGTGATACAGGAATGCAATAAAAAGGGACTTCGCATACCGGAGGACATAAAGCTTGTGGGCTTTGATGATGTGGAGCTTGCAAAGCTGACATACCCCACCATAACCACTGTTCATCAGCCGATAAGTGAGATCGCCGAGGCTGCCATAGAAACCATTGAAAAACTGAATGAGGGAAAAACGGTTCCGAGAAAGATAGTTCTGCCGGTTACCCTTATTGAAAGAGGATCTGCCTGACAGCCCGGGGAGAGGGATGATTTTTCAGGCAGGTATCGAAAATACAGAGAAAAAACAAATGACTGGATTCGATAAAAGATTTAATGAATATCATGATGAGCTTAAATGGCTCTATTTCAGCCTTTATGGTGAGGACCGGGAGGCCTTTGATTATTTCTGCTCCGTGCTGAAGAAGTGCTGGAAGGAAAGGAGCGCAGCTCTTAAGAGATGGGATAAAAAGAGAACGGCTGATCCCGGATGGTACAAGGACAATAAGCGTTTCGGCATGCTTATGTATGTGGACAGCTTTGCAAAAAACCTTAAGGGCGTCAGGGAACGGCTGGATTATCTAAAGGAAACGGGAATAAACTACCTCCATCTTATGCCCATATTGAAAAGCCCGGAGGGAAGGAGCGACGGGGGTTATGCTGTCTCAGACCTTCGTTCGGTGGAGCCTAAGTTCGGAAATATGGAGGATCTCACGGCTCTTGCTGAGGAATGTCACAGGAACGGCATAAGCATCTGTCTTGACTTCGTAATGAACCATACCAGTGAGGATCATGAATGGGCAGTGAAGGCGAGACAGGGAGATCAGGAGGCCATGCGCCGTTATTTCTTCTATGATGACTGGAGCATACCCAATGAATATGAAAAGCATGTTCCCCAGGTGTTTCCCACCACCGCCCCGGGCAACTTCACCTGGTGCGAGGAGGCTAAAAAGGTTGTGATGACGACCTTCTATCCCTATCAGTGGGATCTGAACTACAGGAATCCGGTGGTCTTTAACGATATGACGGAGAACATGCTCTATCTCTGTAACAGAGGAGTGGATATAGTGCGGCTGGATGCAACGCCCTATATTTGGAAGAGTCTGGGGACAAACTGCCGCAATCTGCCTGAGGTGCATACCCTGGTACGGATGATGCGTATCGCTTCGGAGATCGTATGTCCGGGCACACTGCTTTTAGGTGAGGTGGTCATGGAGCCCAGAGAGGTGGTTCCCTATTTCGGATCGGTGGAAAAGCCGGAGTGCCATATGCTCTACAATGTGACGACCATGGCGAGCACCTGGCATACTGTGGCAACAAAGGACGTGAGGCTCCTTGCCGATCAGCTGGGGAAGGTTTTTGCTCTTCCCAGGGATTACATTTTTCTGAATTATCTTCGCTGCCATGATGATATCGGATGGGGACTGGATTACGGCTTTCTTAAGAACTTCGGATTTGAGGAGGTCTCCCATAAAAAGTACCTCAATGACTATTTCCGGGGCTATGTGTACGGAAGCGAATCAAGGGGAGAGCTTTATAATGACGACCCGAGACTCGGGGATGCGAGGCTTTGCGGAACAACGGCATCTCTTTGCGGTATCGAGGCTGCCGAATACGAGAGAGACGGCATTAAGCTGGAAAGGGGGATCACTCTTGATATAATGCTCCACGCCTTTCTTTTAACGCTTTCCGGTATACCGGTGCTCTACAGCGGTGATGAGATAGGACAGCTGAATGATTATTCCTATCATGAGGACCCGCTGAAATGGGATGACAGCAGATATCTTCACAGGGGAAGCTTTTCCTGGGAGGATGCAAAGAAGCGTAACAATGGTAAATCCAGAGAAGGCCGGATATTCAAGGCGATAAAAAAACTCAGGACCCTGAGGGCGGAGCATGAGGTTTTTGACAGCGCGGCCGATATCTGGATCATAGATCCGCATAATAACAGCGTGCTCTCCGTGGGGAGATATCATAAGGGTGAAAAACTGATAGCATTCTTTAATTTCAGTCCCGAGGCCCAGAGGGTCCATACTTCGGAAAACGAAGAATACAGGGATATGATGAATAAAGGCAGGGCGGTAAAAGCGGATGATATGCTATTGCCTCCTTACGGATTTGCCTGGCTCATCCGGAACTGAATCAAATAACGCTTTTATTTCTCCGGAATGATTGTATAATAAAAGCAGCGCTCCCTTCAGGGGGAAATGTGATCTGCGCACTTTTGGGGAGAGATAATGAGCGTCATATCGCTGGTATTGAATAATTATGTGATGGTAGCGGAGCTTCTTGGTCTGTGGGTAGTGCTGGACTCCAATGTCCACCTGAAGAAGAGGACCATTATGGCTACCCGTTTCGTTATCATCCTCATTTTTTTGGAAGCGCTGCTCTGGTCCGTCGAACGCTGGACCAGGGAGCTGGATCATCTTACATTTACCAGGATCATACTCACCCCTACGATCTACCTTCTCCATCCCATCATCATGCTCGGCATCATGGAAATGGCGGAGTATATAAGGAAACACAGGCTTCTTGTCTATCTTCCGATCATTATAAGTGCGCCCCTGCTGTACACATCCCAGTGGACTCATCTTATCTACTGGTTTTCTGAAGAAAATCTCTATATCGCCGCAGACAGCATGATGCATTATTATCCTTATTTTCTCTTTCTTCTATATGTCATCTTCTTTGTGGGGGCATTTACCCTGAGATATGCCCGCTATGGTTCTTCGGAGAGAAAGGGCATTATGGTCAGCATCATTGCCGCCACCACCGGAGCCGTCTTTCTTGTTATCTATGAGATCGATGTGGACTACAGCACTCTTTTTGCCTCCCTTCTCCTTATTTATTATCTATCCCTCTATGTACTTACAGCAAAGGAGGATACGCTTACGCATCTCCTTAACAGGCAGTGCTATATTTCCGACGCGCAGAATCTTGGAAGCCGCATAAGCGCCGTGGTCTCGGTAGACATGAATGACCTTAAGAAGATAAATGATTCCATGGGACATAATGCGGGAGACACAGCCCTTGTCACTGTTGCAGACTGTCTTACGAAAGGCAGGGTCAGAAATAAAAAGGTATACAGGATAGGCGGTGATGAATATGCTATCTTTTATCTGGGGAAAACAGAGGAGGAAGTGAAAAAGGATATAGAAGATATGAGGCTGGAGCTTTCTAAGACGCCCTATGTATGCGCCTTCGGCTATGAAATGGCGAAGGACAGGGATATTGAAAAGGCCATGCACAGTGCAGACCGCGCCATGTACCATAATAAGGCGGTCCTTAAAGACAGTGACGAGAGAAGGATCGCGGCCCACAGGGAAGCGACCATCCGTGTCATGCATGAAGCCCTTGGATCAGGAATGTGGGGCATGGAGTTTGACGAAGAGGGACGGATGGTCTCTGTTGAATGGAGTCCGGAATTCAGAAGGATGATCGGCTACAGGGACGAGAATGACTTCCCGAACGAGCTGGAATCCTGGTCGGATCTTCTCCATCCCGATGACAGGGAGAATGTGTTAAAGGAGTTTAATGATACAATATCGGATTATTCGGGTAAGAAAAACTATGATGTGGAGTACCGTTTGAAGACCAGGAACGGAGAGTGGAGATGGTTCCACGCCATCGGAAGGCTGCTCAGACGGGATAACGGAGTTCCTCTTTCCTATGTGGGAATGTTTGTTGACATCACGGAGAAAAAAGCAGCGGGGTTATGATGATGGAAAGGCCGCAGATCTGCGGCAGAAAACAGATGGGCAGCGGGTCATGATTAAAGGAAACGGAGGCAGGATATGAGGGAAACAGTTTTAAATAACGGCGTTACTATTCCGGACATAGGCTTCGGAACATATAAGTCCACCACTAATGAGGGCTACAGGGTCATAGGAGATGCCATAAAAGCCGGCTACAGACACCTGGATACGGCTGCCCTCTATGAGAATGAAGAGGAAGTGGGGCTGGCGGTAAAGAAAAGCGGCATCAGCAGGAGCGAATTTTTCATAACGTCAAAACTTCAGCGGAACTGCCTTGGATACGACAGTGCCAAAAAGGAACTGGAGGAGTCCTTAAAGAAGCTTCAGACAGATTATCTGGATCTCTATCTTATACACTGGCCGAGAACGGATTTCGGACGGGATGATTATGACGACTGGAAGGAACTGGACCGTGAAAGCTGGAGAGCCATGGAGGAAATGGTGAAGGAGGGAAAGATAAGGGCCATTGGCTTAAGTAATTTCCTCCCCCATCATATCGACAGCCTTCTTGAAAGCGCGGCCATTGCCCCGGCGGTAAACCAGCTGGAACTTCATCCCGGCTATCTCCAGAAGGAGGCCGTGGAATACAGCAGGAAAAAGGGGATGGCAGTGGAGGCCTGGAGCCCCATAGGAAGAGGCAGGATGATGGATGAACCGCATCTTAAGAGTATGGCGGAAAAATACGGAGTTTCCGTGCCCGTACTCTGTCTCTCCTTCTGTCTCCAGAGCGGTTTTATCATCATCCCGAAATCCACTCATTTTGAGAGGATGCAGGAGAATCTCAAGGTGAGAGATGACATGATCTCTGAGGAGGATATGGCGCTTATCCGTGAAATGCCGGAATGCGGCTGGAGCGGAGAACATCCGGACAGGGAGACGGTGCAGGTATGACGTCACCTGACGGCTCTGCATTGTTTATTTTCCGGAATTTTGCTATGATTTATCCGTGAATAACATATTAAAAGATGTACTGAAACTTAAGAGAAGAGTCCTGGTTGTTGATGATGAAGAGATCAACCGCAGGATGCTTGAAAAGATCCTTTCTTCGGAATTCGAAGTCATTACGGCAGAGGACGGGAACCGGGCTTTAGAGATCATAAGAAGAGAAGCCGGGCGTCTTTCTCTTGTGCTGCTGGATCTCATCATGCCCGGCAGGGACGGTTATGAGGTGCTTGAAGAAATGAGGGATGACAGCGTCTTAAGGAAGCTGCCTGTCATCGTTCTCACCTCCGAAGCCTCGGCCGAGGTCAAAAGCCTTAAGATGGGGGCGGCGGATTTTATCCCGAAGCCCTATGACCTTCCGGACGTTATCATCGCCCGCATCGAAAAGACCATTCAGTTGTATGAGTCCATCAATATCGTAAACGCCACCCAGCTGGATATGCTGACAGGGCTTTACAATAAGGAGTATTTCCTGGAATACGCCCTTGTCATGGATCAGTTCTATCCCTCCAGAAAAATGGATGCGGTGGCGGTAAATATCAATAGATTCCACATTTTAAACGAGTTATACGGCAGAGCCTTCGGAGACGAGCTCCTTCAAAAGATCGGAGCTGTAATAAAGAGCTTTGCCCTTGAACATGACGGCATCGGCTGCAGATATGACGCAGACGGTTTTTTTCTCTATGTGCCCCATGAGGATGACCTGATAGGCCGTCTCGCTGTCGAATTCGGCAGGGACGGGACTTTGGAGAAACGGGACATCTTAAACCGGATAAGATACGGCATTTACCCGGATGTGGACAGGAAATTCGATCTCCACCGGCGTTTTGACTGTGCCCTCCTTGCCTGCAACAGCATAAAGGGGGATTTCCAGAAGAGATCCGCGGTGTATGATTCCTCCATGCATGAGAGGGAGGCCTATACGGAAAGGCTCATCGCGGATATGGAAACTGCCCTGAAGGAAGGGCAGTTCAAGGTGTATTACCAGCCGAAATTCTACATACGTGATGAGGAGCCCTATCTCTCCTCCGCAGAAGCCCTTGTGCGCTGGTTCCATCCGGAATTCGGCATGATAAGGCCTTCGGACTTTATCCCCATTTTTGAAGGGAACGGAATGATAAGGCAGTTAGACCACTATGTCTGGAAGGAGGCTGCGAGACAGACCGGGGAATGGAAGAGAAAGTACGGCTTTGCCACCCCTGTTTCCGTCAATGTTTCCAGGATAGATCTGCAAAAGCCGGGCTTCATCGACGAAGTCACGGATATGCTGCATGAAGAGGGGATCACTCCGGAGGAGTATCTTCTTGAAGTCACGGAATCCGCATATACGGAGGATTCTGAGGGTATAATCGCTGTGGTGAACAGTCTTAGGAGCCGGGGCTTCAGGATCGAGATGGATGATTTCGGAACAGGATATTCGTCGCTGAATATGCTCTCATCCCTTCCCATAGATGTGCTGAAGCTGGATATGGGCTTTGTGAAGCGGATCCATGAAAATGAAAAGGATCTTAAGATGGTGGAGCTTATCATGGATATAGCTGACTATCTCGATCTCACCGTGGTGGCCGAGGGAGTGGAAAACGAGGAACAGTATAAGCTCCTTAAGGCTGTGGGAGTCCATGTGATACAGGGCTATTATTTTTCCAGGCCCGTTCCCGGAGATGAAATGGAAGGTTTTTTAAGGAGAAGGATTGAATATGATAACAGTAGAAAAGCTTAAGGAACTGGGATGCAATACGGAAGAAGGCCTGGGAAGATGCCTTAATGACGAGAACTTTTACCTTGCTCTCGTACCGGGGGCCTTTGAAAAAAAGCGTTATGAGGAGCTGGAGGACAAGATAAGAAAAGGCGATCTTGCAGCTGCTTTTGACGACGCCCACGCTCTTAAGGGAGTGCTTTCAAATTTATCCATCACCCCTCTTTTTGACGTGATAAGCAGGATGACGGAGGAACTGAGGGAAAAGAAGGAGATGGATTATTCCGGCCTTATCTCGGAGATGTGGGAGGTCTTCGGAAGATTCGAAGAACTGATCTAAAGTCAGGGGCTGTCCACTGGTATCGGGGAGGAAAGCAGTTATGAGATCCGGAAAAAGAATCGGGATAATGCAGGCGGCGGTCATAAGCAGTATGGTCGTTGCGCTGGTGCTCATAATCGGAACATACTGGATGGGAAAGAGCTCCAGCCGGGACACGGAAAAGGCAGTGAGAAACGTGAGCCTTTTATACCTTGGCGAGCTGACCGGCAGGAGAGAGCAGGTAGTATCTTCTTCCCTTGACGACTATATCAGTGATCTGGATGTGGCAATAGGACTTATAGACAGGGAGGATCTTTCCAGTACAGAGAAGCTGCAGGAGTACCAGCTCAGGATGAAGCAGCTCTATGATCTGGAGAAATTCGCCTTTGTGGATGAGAACGGCCTTATCTATACTTCAAGAGGGACCAGGACCGATATTGACAGCTATCCTTACGATCTTCTTCATGTGGCTTCTCCCGTGGTCTTTGTAAAGAACGAGGACGAGGATGATAAAAAGATCGTCATAGCGGCCCCCGTCGACAGGCTTCCCCTTGAAGGACAGACTCTTGTGACCTGTTTCATGGAGATGGACGTGGATAACGTATTAAATACCCTGTCCCTCCAGTCTGACAACAATAATACCACCTTCTGCAACATATACACAAAGAACGGCAGAGCCCTTACAAATATGGTCCTTGGAGGACTTTCCTCGGAGGACAATCTTCTTGATGCCATGGAGCATGCGGAATATGATCCCGGCTACAGCCACGAACAGGTTGTGATGGATTTTAAAGAGGGAAATGAGGGCGTCGTGTCCTTTACCTACGGGGATGTGAGGGAGACCTTAAGCTATGTTCCCATCCATAATACGGACTGGATGCTGACCTATCTTATCAGGGAGAGCGTCATCAGTGATCAGATCGGTAATATTTCCAGCGGGATAATCAGAAGGAGCGTTTTCCAGTCTGTATTGACGGCCCTTGTTATGTTCATGGTATTCGGGGTGATGATCTTCCAGGTCAGAAAGGCCGCCCTCCTTGAGTCCGAAAGGGAGAATGCCGAGAGCATGCAGCAGGAACTGGAGGAGAGGATAGCTCTTCAGGAGGAACTCTTAAAGCAGGAAAAGACAAGAGCGGAGCAGGACAAGATGATCACGGCCCTGGCCTCGGATTACCGGAGCGTCTTCTATGTGGATCTGGATAAGGACAAGGGAGTCTGCTACAGGGGAAGCAGCGGTGACAGTGATGTGATAAAGGAAGGAGAGCAGTTCCAGTATATTAAAGCCTTTACGGAATATGCGGAAAGGTTTGTCACGCCGGAATTCAAAGAGACTTTCCTGAATTTTATCGATCCGGAGAATGTGAGAAAAAGCCTTGAAAAGGAACTTATCATAGCTGTTCGTTATCTTGTGAAACGGGAGGGTGAAGAGCGCTACGAGATGCTGCGTATGGCCGGAGTCCGGCACCCTGGGGAAAGGGATGACAATAAGATACACTCCGTGGGAGCAGGTTTCTCGGATATCGATGCCGAGATGAGGGATTCCCTGGAGAAGAGC
>CADBTX010000177.1 GCA_902797705.1 uncultured Lachnospiraceae bacterium
CGGAAAAATGAGGATACCCCGTCCACAAGCCTGGCGCCCTCAAGAGAAGCGCTTTCATTTATCATTATCCCGAGAGAATTTTCCTTTTTGCAGTTACAGTCAAGCCTGAACTGCTCTCTTGCCAGTTTATCGATATTCATTTGCTATCACTTCCTTTATCTCTTCGAGGCTGAAGCCCTCTGTTTCTGTTTTTCTGCGGATCAGCACTATACTCATGCCGAGAGAAGCTGCCGCATCTGTTTTTTCCTTAAATCCTCCGGCTCTCCCGCTGTCCTTTGTAACGAGATAACGGGCGGCGCTTTCCTTAAAGTGCTTTAGGTTTTCTTCGTAACTGAAGGGTCCTTTTGCGTAGATCACATGCCTTATCGCCAGATCCTTAATGATATCCCGTGACGCCTGAACGGGAAGCACCCTGGCCACAAGCCTTTCCGTGTAGTCCGGGATCACCCTGTACTCCTTAAGTTCTTTTGCCCCTGTGGAAATAAAGATCCTTCCCTCCGAATTTTTAAGGTACTCCGCCGCCTCTCCTATGCTGTCAAAGACCGCTTCAAAGGCGCCTGATCCCACTTCTTCCTCTTCTCCCTTGTCCCTCAGCAGTCTTATGGACCTGACTCCGGAGTTTTTCGAGGCTCTTCTGATATTCTCAGACACCTCCAGGGCATAGGGGTGGGTAGCGTCGATAATGAGGTCAAAGCCTGGAAAGAGTTCCTCCATCTCCCTCTCATCAAGGGCTCCGGTCCTTACCTTCAGATCAGCACTCTGTTCTATAAGTTCTTCCCCGTAGGAGGTGGTCACGCTTACCAGGGTATCGATCCCCTTATCCTTAAGAAAAGCGGAGAGGATCCTGCCTTCGCTGGTCCCTCCGAATAGTAGTATATTCATGTGTGAAAACCTTGGGATTTACCCTCATCAGGCAGAGCCATCTCAAAACCTTTTATATCTGTCCATATCATAATCTTCAAATCTTCCGGCATTTTTAAGAAGATCCGCCATCACATCCATCAGCGGGAAAAGCATTATGGCTCCCGTTCCTTCACCTAAAGCCATATCCCCTTCCAGAAGGGGCTTAAGTCCAAGGCGTTCAAGAGCGATGTTAACCCCCTCTTCCCTGCCTCTATGAGAAGCGATAAGATATTCCTTCACGCCGGGGATCATGGTCTCAGCGAGCAGCGCGGAAACTGCAGTTATCAATCCGTCAAGGACCACAGGCACATGATGGATCGCTCCTCCTGCGATGAGCCCTATAATGCCTGCCATATCGAGGCCTCCGAAAGAAAGCAGGATCTCAAAAGCTCTCTCTGCCGGATCATCTGCAGAGTCAATATCATACTTTTGAAGAGCCTTCCTTATGACCTCTTTTTTCCGTAAAAGAGCTCTGTCATCAAGCCCGGCCCCTCTCCCCGTCACCTTATCGCTGTCAATATTCAGAAGGGCGGAGAGAACAGCCGCGGAAGTCGTGGTATTTCCGATACCCATTTCTCCTGCAGCAAGTATTCCGTATCCCCGTTCCTTAAGCTCAAGGGCAAGTTCGATCCCCACACTTACGGCCTTTAACGCCTGATCCTCCCTCATGGCTCTTTCCTTAAGGAAATCAGCGGTACCCCGGGAAACCTTTCTATTCAGGACTCCTTCTATCCTTTCGTCACTGTCTATACCGATGTCAACCGGTATAATATCCGTATTACAGGCTCTTCCGAGAGTGCATGCTGTGCTTATCCCTTTGCCGAGAGCCAAAGCCACGGAAAGGGTCACCTCCTTTCCGCTCTGGGAAACTCCTTCTTCCACAATGCCGTTATCTCCGCAGAAGATCACTGCAGCCCTTTTCCCGGTGTCGGGATCGGTTTTTCCCTGGATCGCTCCTATCTTTGAGAGCAGGGTCTCAAAATCTCCGAAGCCGTCCAGAGGTTTTGCTATGCTGTCAAAGGAATCCTTGATAATATTGAATATCCTGTTGTCCGGCCCTTCAGGCCTTATTGAAAAAAGTTCTTCCCTGTTCAAAGTCCGATAGCCCTGTAGATCAAATCCATATCCAGGTTGTCCCTTAATACTTCTGCCAGCCTGTTTAGTTCATTATCCATATGTAAAAGAGGATCCTTTAGATCCATCTCCCTTTCGATCCCCTTACGTCTGAAGAGGATCTTAAACAGCTTCCCCAGAAGCTCCGGCGGATCAAAGAAGCCGTGAATATAGGTGCCGAGTACATTTCCATTTACGGTAACCGGGCTTATCTCCTCCCCTTCCATGACTCCCATATGTATCTCATATCCCCTGATCTTTGCTCCGGAAAGAAGGGAAAACTCTCCTCCTGGATCCCCTAAGACCGTCTTCACCTGTTTTTGTGTCTTATTCTCCGAAAAAAGGGTTGAGACCGGAAGCAGGGAAAGCCCCTCAGCGCTTCCTCCTCCCTCCACGAGATCAGGATCCGATATCCTTTCTCCAAGCATCTGGAAGCCGCCGCAGATACCGATGATCAGGGTGCCCTTTTTTGCTTCCGCAAGTATCCTCTCCTTCATCCAGGATCCCTTAAGACTTTCAAGATCCCGGATCGTGTTCTTCGTACCGGGAAGTATGATGAGATCGGCGCCCTCCAGTTCCTCTGGTGAGGAAGCGTAATATATACCGGCAAAAGGAAGGGAATAAAAGACCGTAAAATCGGAATGGTTACTTATGAAGGGTAGCTTCACCACAGCGATCCTTATATCCTCTTTTCCGTCATCCCTCTTAAATCTGTTTGCAAGCCTGCAGGAAACACTGTCCTCGTCATCGAGATCAAGATCCATAAAGGGAACCACCCCGGCAAAGGGAACGGGGCAGTAGTCCCCAAACTGCTTTAGTCCAGGCATGAGAAGC
>CADBTX010000178.1 GCA_902797705.1 uncultured Lachnospiraceae bacterium
ATTGATTTTCTGATGAAAATCAATAATCTATATCTTTAGTTTTGCTGTTTTCAGCGGTTTCAGGAGGAATACCATGGCTAATGAAAAAAATGACAATCATACCCTTCTAAATACTGATATCCAGGGGGATGTCAAAATAGCGGATGATGTGGTGGCGCAGATAGTGGCCATTGCAGCCGGAGAGGTGGAAGGCGTGGGTGTCAGCACCGGAAATCTTGGGAGCACGCTTATGGCCTATGTCGGGGTTAAAAAGAACGAGAAGAAGGTCAGAGTGGAAGTGGTGGAAAACATAGTTCATGTGGAAATGACCATCACGGTGCTCTACGGCTATAATATTCCGGAGGTAAGCCGGCTGGTTCAGGAAAAGGTAAAGAATTCGGTGGAGAGTATGACCGGTCTTTCCGTTGCGGATGTGGACATAAGGGTATCGGCAGTGGATATGGAAAAGGGCAGTGAGGAATGAAGAGAAGCCTGATAAGAGAACGTATTTTCGTGCTCGTTTTCATGAGCGAATTCAATTCGCCGGAGGATATGCCGGAGGAGATAAGACTTTATATGGAATCCCCCGAGGGAAATGCCGATGATAAAACGGCGGCATTGATCAGGGAAAAGGTGGAGAAGATACTGCCCCTCATCCCCGAGATCGACGAGATCATCGGGAAGCATTCGGACAAGTGGTCCGTGGACAGGATGGGGAAGGTGGAACTCTCTGTTTTAAGACTGGCGGTATACGAGCTTCTCTATGATGACAGCATTCCGGATAAGGTGGCCATAAACGAGGCCGTGGAGCTGGCAAAAAAATACGGTCAGGATAATGCCGGGAAATACGTGAACGGCGTACTGGCAGGGGTAATAAAGGATAATGGCGGCTGAGAGAAGGGTCTGGACCGTTGGAGAGGTAAACAGATACATCCGCGGGATAATGGAGGATGATTTTCTCCTGTCGGATATCAGTGTCCAGGGGGAATTATCCAATGTGAAATATCATTCCTCGGGACATATTTATTTTACCCTGAAGGAAAAGGATTCGTGCATATCGGCTGTTATGTTTGCCGGAGATGCAGCGGGGCTCACTTTCAGGCTGGAAGCCGGCGACAAGGTAGTGCTGAAGGGCAGGATCTCGGTATACGAGAAGGCCGGAGCGTACCAGATATATGTTAAAAGCGTAAAAGCCGCCGGAATGGGTGAGCTTTACAGAAAATTTGAAGAACTGAAAGCGGAATTATCGGAAATGGGCATGTTTGATGAGATGTACAAAAAGCCCATTCCCTTATATTCGGGAAGACTCGGGGTTGTCACATCTCCCACCGGAGCAGCGGTAAGGGACATCATAAATGTGGCAAAACGGAGGAATCCCTATATTGAGATCATATTGTATCCTGCTCTTGTTCAGGGAGAAGGAGCTGCCGATTCCATCGCCAGGGGGATAAAGGCCCTGGAAAAAGAAGATCCGGATGTGATCATAATAGGAAGGGGCGGCGGTTCCATAGAGGACCTGTGGGCCTTTAATGAGGAAAAGGTGGCAAGAGCGGTTTTTGACTGCAGCATTCCGGTGATCTCCGGAACGGGACATGAGACTGATTTTACCATTGCGGATCTGGTGGCGGATCTGAGGGCGCCTACGCCTTCGGCAGCCGCTGAACTGGCGGTTTTCGATCTCAGGGCCTTTGATGATAAGCTGGAGAGCCTTGGGGAAAGACTCCGCTCACTGATGGACAGCCGGATCTTCAGGTACAGAGAGGGTGCCCGGGAATTTAAGGCAAGGCTTGAAGTCAGGTCTCCTTCGTCGAGGCTCAGGCTTCAGAAGGAAAGCCTGAGGAGATACAAAGAAAGCCTTATTTCTGCCATGATGGGCATATTGAGGGACAGAACGGCAAAAAGAGGGATATACGCCGAGAAGCTTTCTGCCCTGTCACCCTTAAATACCTTAAGCCGTGGATACACATTTACGGAGACAAGGGAGGGCAGGCCCTTAAAGAGCATTGAAGATATTGAAACAGGTGAAGAGATAAGCATCTATCTGAAGGACGGAAGGATCTTCGCACATGTCGACAGGAAAGAAAAGATCAGCTTCGGCTGATGAAAATATTGAGATCGCTTCCGTGGAGGAAGGCTTTAAGATACTGGAGGAGACGGTTAACCGGCTTTCCGAGGAGGATATCACGCTTGAGGACTCTTTTTCCGAGTTTGAAAAGGGAATGAAGGTCCTTAAGGCCGTGAATGAAAAGATAGACAGGGTGGAAAAGAAGGTAAAACTCCTGTCTGAAGGCGGGGAAGATGAATTTCAGTGAAGAATTAAAGAAAAAGACCGCCTCTGCGGAGGAGACCGTCTTAAAATATCTGCCAAAAGATGCAGGATTTGCAGACAAGGTCAGGGAAGCGGGAGAATATGCCGTATCCGCCGGAGGAAAGCGGTTAAGGCCCGTTCTTATGAGGGAAGCATTCCTCATGTACGGCGGAGAAGGAGAGTATATTGAGCCCTTTATGGCGGCTCTTGAATTTATCCACAATTACTCCCTGGTGCATGACGACCTTCCGGCCATGGATAATGACATGTACAGAAGGGGCAAGAAGACCTGTCATGCGGTCTACGGCGAAGGCATGGCGGTACTTGCTGGAGATTATCTGCTTAATCTGTCCTTTGAAACTGCCCTTAGGGCCTTTGACATGATCCCCGGTGACAAAAGCCCGGAGGAAAGGGAGGAGATACGGCAGCGCATAATAAAGGGACTCGGGATACTTTTCCGGAAGGCCGGGATAAAGGGCATGCTCGGGGGACAGTCTCTGGACGTGTACGCTGAAAAGAACGGTCTCACCATAGATGAGGATGAGCTCCTCTTCATACATGAAAACAAAACGGCAGCCCTTATAGAGGCAGCCCTTATGACAGGGGCAGTGCTTGCCGGAGCCGGAGAAAGGGATGTTTTGCTCATGGAAAAGACCGGCTCGGATGTAGGAATAGCATTTCAGATAAAGGATGACATACTGGATGTGATCGGAGACGAGAAAACCCTGGGAAAACACGTGGGTTCTGATGCGGATAACGATAAAACAACGTATGTTACTATTTATGGACTTGAGAAGGCTGACAGGGATCAGAGGGAACTGTCCCGTTCAGCCATAGAAAAAATAGATTCATCCGGCAGGGAGGCTCCCTTTCTACGGGAACTGATCTTATCCCTGGTAAACCGTGAGATGTGAATATTTATACGGATGAGAGTAAATGATTCTTGATAAGATCAATCAACCAAACGACATAAAGAAGGTCAATCCAGATGAATATCTCCTGTTATCTCAGGAGATCCGTACCTTTTTAATAAAAAAGATCAGTGAAAACGGAGGGCATCTGGGTTCAAACCTGGGGGCAGTGGAGCTTACCATGGCCCTTCATCTCTCCCTTAACCTGCCTGAGGATAAGATCATCTTTGACGTGGGACACCAGTCCTATACCCATAAGATACTGACAGGTAGGAAGGATGCTTTTGACGAACTGAGGAAATTTAAGGGGCTTTCAGGCTTTCCAAAGAGGAGTGAAAGCGACTGTGATTCCTTTGACACGGGGCACAGCTCCACCTCGGTCTCAGCCGGTCTGGGACTTGTTAAGGCCAGGGATCTGCGCCAGAAGGACTATACCGTGGTATCCGTCATTGGAGACGGTGCGTTGACCGGAGGAATGGTCTATGAGGCCTTAAACAACGCTGCAAGGCTCCAGACAAACTTTATAATCATCCTAAACGACAATAATATGTCCATCTCCGAAAATGTGGGAGGGATATCCAGATATCTGCAGAGCATACGTACCTTTGAAGGTTATCAGGACTTTAAGGTGGCGCTGCAGAAGCAGATCCTGAAGATCCCAAAGGGAGACAGGATCGTAGACCGGCTGAAAAGGTATAAGAATTCCATAAAGCAGCTCTTTGTTCCGGGAATGTTCTTTGAGGATCTGGGAATAACCTATCTGGGACCGGTGGACGGCCATGACATTAAAACCATGGTACGGACCATAAATGAGGCTAAGAAGATCGGACATGCGGTGCTTATCCATGTCTGCACCAAGAAGGGAAGGGGTTACGCTCCGGCTGAACGTCATCCCGCCAGATTCCACGGGACCGGCCCCTTTGATATCGAGACGGGCCTTCCGCTTAAAAATAAGGATAAACCTGACTGGACCGATGTCTTTTCAACTGTGATACTGAAGGCTGCTTCAAGAAACGACAAGGTGTGTGCGATAACAGCCGCCATGCCTGATGGAGTGGGCTTAAAGCGCTTTAAGAATCTGTATCCTGACAGATTTTTCGATGTGGGCATAGCTGAGGAGCATGCTGTCACCTTTGCGGCGGGACTGTCTGCCGGCGGGATGATCCCTGTGGTGGCGATATATTCCTCCTTCCTTCAGAGAGCCTATGACCAGATACTTCATGATGTATGTATACAGAATCTTCATGTGGTATTCTGTCTGGACAGGGCAGGGATAGTGGGGGCAGACGGAGAGACCCACCAGGGGATTTTCGATCTCTCATACCTGTCATCCATTCCGAATATGCATATCATGGCACCCAAGAACAAGTGGGAATTATCGGATATGATCAAGTTTGCCCTTGCCTTTGACGGGCCCATAGCCATCCGTTATCCCAGAGGAAGGGCATATGACGGACTGAAGGATTCAAGAGAGGAGATCTCCCTGGGAAAGGCGGAGCTTATATATAAAGGAACAGATGTTTCTTTATTGGCAGTGGGATCTATGGTGGAAACCGCTGAAAAGGTAAGAGAACTTCTGGCAGAAAAAAATATCGAATGCTCTCTTATAAATGTCAGGTTCGTGAAACCCATCGATGAGGAGATCATCCTTTCCGAGGCAAAAAATACCAGACTTTTGGTCACTTTGGAAGAAAATGTCAAAAGTGGCGGATATGGCGCAAAAGTACTGGATTTTCTCAATAAACACGCATGTAATAATAACGATTGCAATACAAGAGTCATCAATTTTTCCATTCCGGATAAATATGTGGAGCATGGAAATCCGGAAATTTTGAAAAAAGAGATCGGACTTGACGCAAATTCAGTAGCAGAGCGGGTGTATCAGGAGTTATCGAAATAACCCAGGAACGATTACGATAGTTACAATAACATCTGGATTCATGGAAAGACCGGAAAAATCCAAACATACATTCGATTTTTATGGGAAATAAAAAACGACTTGATATTTTATTAGTTGAAAAGGGAATAGCTCCCTCCAGGGAAAAAGCCAGGGGATATATAATGACGGGCGATATTTTTGTAGAGGGGGTGAGAGAGGACAAAGCCGGTTCTCTTTTTCCGGAAGATGTTAAGATCGAATACAGGGGACAGAAGTTAAAATATGTCAGCCGGGGAGGACTGAAGCTGGAGAAAGCGGTGCAGGTCTTCGATCTTCGTTTTGACGATATGGTCTGTCTGGACATAGGGGCTTCCACCGGAGGTTTTACCGACTGTATGCTTCAGAACGGTGCGAAAAAGGTCTATTCCATCGATGTGGGTTACGGCCAGTTCGACTGGGGACTCCGGAACGATCCCCGGGTGGTCTGCATGGAAAAGACCAATTTTCGTTATCTGAAGCCGGAGGACATCGGGGAGAGTGCAGATTTTGCCTCCTGTGATGTGTCTTTTATCTCACTTTCAAAGATCCTTCCGGCGGCCTATGACATACTTAAGGATCAGGGAGAGATGGTCTGTCTCATAAAGCCGCAGTTTGAGGCCGGAAGAGATAAGGTGGGGAAGAAGGGCGTGGTAAGGGATCCGGATACCCACAGGGAAGTAATAACGAATGTTTTTAATTATGCCCTTAACAGCGGCTTTACAGTGCTGGGGCTGGATTTTTCACCAATTAAGGGCCCTGAAGGAAATATAGAGTACCTTATGTATCTGAGGAAGGTTTCTATACCGCTTTGAGATGAATAATTTTTTTATCATAACAAACAAAATGAGGGACAGGGATCTTTCCGTTACGGAGAGGACCAGGGATTTTCTGCAAAGTAACGGGTGTTCTGTTTATGTTGAAGAGGCGGGACCCTATGAGGACGGTCACTACACCAGGAAAGAGGACGTGCCGGAGGATACGGACTGTGTCGTTACCATAGGCGGTGACGGAACCCTTATCGCTGCCGCAAGAGATACGGCGGATCTGAATCTTCCGATCCTCGGAATAAATCAGGGAACCCTGGGATATCTCACGGACACAGAGGTGGATGATATAGAGTCCGCTCTGAAAAGGGTGCTGGATCATGAATATTCCGTGGAGGAGAGGATGATGCTCTGCGGCATGGTCTTTGACTCTGACGGGGAGCTCATAGCCCAGTCCCGGGCATTGAATGATATAGTCATCAGGAATACGGTGCTGAAGGCTTCGGATTACAGACTGTCGGTCAATTCAAGATTTTTAAGCAGCTTTAAGGCCGACGGGATGATAGTTTGCACCCCTACAGGTTCCACTGCCTATTCAATGTCTGCCGGAGGACCCATAATAGAACCCAGGGCCAGGATGATGGTCATAACACCCATCTGTCCCCACACCCTGAACACCAGAAGCATTGTCATTTCGGCGGACACCCTGGTGGAGATGGAGGTATCCGATGATAATTCTTCCGTGATGTTTGACGGATATTTCCAGTGTGCGCTGAAGAAGGGATATCTCATAAGGGTGAGGCAGTCAAATCATGTAACCCGTATAATAAAGACTGCGGAAGACAGCTTTCTGAACGTGCTGAGCAAGAAGATAAGCTCATAGGGCATTTATGAAGAAAAAGAGACAGGAAATGATCCTTTCCCTCATAGAGGAAAGGGAAATAGATACACAGGACGGTCTGTGCGAGGCTTTGAGACAGGCGGGCTTCGAGGTGACTCAGGCCACGGTCTCCAGGGATATAAAGGAGCTGAAGCTTAATAAGGTGACCTCGGAGAACGGAAGAGGACGCTATGTGTCCGGTGTAAAGGGGAAAAAACCCGAGGATGAGAGAAATGTTACCATCCTGAGGGAAGCAGTGGCGTCCATTGACGAAGCGGGGAACCTTCTGGTGATAAAGACTGCCAGCGGTATGGCCATGGCTGTGGCGGCAGCGGTGGACGGCATGGATCTGCCCGGTATAGTGGGGTCCATAGCAGGTGATGATACAATAATGTGCGCCGTGAGGACAGCGGAAGAGACCGGAGAGGTTAAGAAAAGGCTTTTAAGGATAATAGAAGGACAGGGGTAGATCTTGTTATTAAGCTTAAGTGTAAAAAATCTGGCATTGATAGAAAATGCGGAAGTAAGCTTCGGTAAGGGACTGAACGTATTTACCGGTGAGACCGGAGCGGGAAAATCCCTGGTGGTGGGAAGCATGAACCTGGCTCTTGGAGGCAGGGTGAAGTCCGGCATGGTCAGGGATGAAAAACAGCCTGCGGAGATAGAGATAGTGTTCTCGGTGGATAACGCCGGATGCATAGAGAAGTTAAAGGAGATGGATATCCCCCTGGAGGAGGACGGCAACGTGATAATCCGCCGCAGGATCTCAGACGGCAGGACAACAGCCAGGGTAAACGGCAGGACGGTGACCGGCAGCGAATTAAGGGAGATCAGTTCCATCCTCATCGATGTACACGCCCAATCCGAACATCAGTCCCTGCTCTACGAGAAACAACATATGTTATTTCTTGATAAATTTGCGGGAGAAGAGGGCAGAAAGGCCCTTGAGGCCTACAGGGAAAAATACGAGAAGTGGAGGAAGCTGTCCGGGGATCTGAAGAGCATGGACAGAGACGAGAAGGTACGGAAGAGGGAAGCGGATCTACTGGAATTCGAGATCAATGAGATCCTTGAGGCGGCAATAAAGCCGGGTGAGGACGCGGAGCTGGAAGACAGATTCTATCTCATGAACAACTCGAGAAAGATAACGGAGGCGTTAAGCGAGGTGGTGTCTGACCTTTCGTCGGAAAACGAGGGCGCCGCGGTAAAGATCACAAGAGCCCTCCGCACGCTTTCCGGTGTCACTGAGTACGGAGGGGGCGTCACAGGCTTATTTAACCAGTTAAACGAGATAGATTCCCTTATGACAGATCTAAAGAGGGATATGGAAGCCTACTTCTCGGAACTGGATTTCTCTCCGGAAGAGTATAATTCGGTCACCGAAAGGCTGGATCTATTAAATAATCTTAAAAAGAAGTACGGCGGCAGCCTTGAAGATATCGCGGCTTCCTTAAGCGAACGGCAGGACAGGCTGGAACTCCTTATGAACTATGACGAGCATTTGAACATGCTGAAGGCGGAGACAGAGGAGGCAGGGAAGGCTATGGAAAAGGCCGCGGCTGAGCTGACTAATGTGAGGAAGAGCGCGGCACTCATAATGGGGAGCAGTATGGAAGAGGGACTGCAGTCCCTGAATTTCGATGAATCCAGGTTTGAGGTCTGTGTGGAGGAAGAGGATTCCTACTCTCCGGATGGCCATGACAGGGTATATTTCACCATCTCCACCAATCTCGGGGAGAGCCTGAAACCCTTAAAGGATGTGGCAAGCGGAGGAGAACTGTCTAGGATAATGCTGGCTCTTAAGACCGTTCTTGCGGACATGGACGATATCGGGACCATGATCTTTGACGAGATAGATACCGGTATCAGCGGGCGCACAGCCCAGAAGGTATCGGAGAGCTTATTAAAGCTGTCAGGGTCCCACCAGGTCATCCTTATAACCCATCTTCCACAGATAGCCGCAATGGCGGATAATCACTATCTCATTGAGAAGAGAGCAGAGGACGGCAGGACCAGGACGGAGATAAAGAGCCTTAACAGGGATGAGATGATAAGTGAATTAAGCCGGATGCTCTCGGGAGCAAGTATCACGGATAAGGTGATGGAAAATGCCCGGGAGATGAAGGAGCTTGCTGATAAAAAGAAGGCTTTGAGAAAGTAGGAGGTGGAGCATGAAAAATGTATTATTTGCGGCATCGGAGGCAGTACCCTTCATAAAGACCGGAGGACTTGCGGATGTGGTAGGTTCTCTGCCTGCCTGCTTTGACAAGAGGTATTTTGATGTGAGGATCATAATACCGAAATACAACTGCATGGCGCAGAAATATAAGGATATACTCCAGTATATGACCAATTTTTACATGGAGTACAACGGTCAGAATACCTATGTGGGTATCTTCAAGGCGGAGTGGAACGGGGTAACCTGCTACTTTATTGATAACGAGTATTATTTTTCCGGAAATTCCCCCTATACCACGGATGGAAAGTGGGATCTGGAAAGGTTCATCTTCTTTTCGAGAGCCGTGCTCTCGGCACTGCCCCTTATAGATTTCCACCCGGATATAATCCACTGTCATGACTGGCAGACGGGTCTTATTCCGGTATATCTCCATGATTCCTTCAGGGCCGGGGATTTCTTTAAGGACATGAAATCCGTCATTACCATACATAACCTGAAGTTCCAGGGCTGCTGGGATGTAAAGACCGTACAGCGTTTCAGCGGTCTGTCATCATACTACTTTGCCCCGGATAAGCTGGAGGCCTACAAGGACGCAAATGTGCTGAAGGGAGGCATTGTCTACGCCGACGCCATCACAACCGTAAGCCGTACATACGCGGAAGAGATAAAGACCGAGTTCTACGGGGAAAAACTGGACGGGCTGTTAAGAGCCAGAGATCATGACCTCAGAGGTATCGTTAACGGCATAGATTATGCGGATTACAATCCGGAAACGGACAAGATGCTGGAAAAGAGATATAACCAGAAGAATTTCCGCAAGGAGAAGATAAAGAACAAGAGGGCTCTTCAGAACCAGCTGGGACTGGAAAGAAGGGATGATGCCTTCATGATAGGCATAGTTTCCAGGCTTACGGATCAGAAGGGCTTTGACCTTATCGCCTATGTGATGGATGAGATCGCAAATGACGATATCCAGCTGGTGGTCCTTGGCACCGGTGAGGAGAGATATGAAAACATGTTCCGTCACTACGACTGGAAATACAACAACAAGATCAGGGCAAATATCTATTATTCCGAGGAACTTTCCCACAGGATCTACGGCTCCTGCGATGCCTTCCTCATGCCTTCGCTCTTCGAGCCCTGCGGCCTGTCACAGCTCATGGCCCTGCGCTACGGCACGGTGCCCATTGTCAGGGAAACAGGCGGCTTAAAGGACACGGTTGAGCCCTATAACGAATTTGAGGGAACGGGTACCGGCTTCTCATTCCAGAATTACAATGCCCATGAAATGCTCGGTGCCATCCACTACGCCCACAATGTATACGTAAATCACAGGAGGGAGTGGAACAAGATAATCGACAGGGCCATGCAGGCTGACTTTTCCTGGGCTGTGTCCGCGAGGCAGTATCAGGAAATGTACGACTGGTTGATAGGATAG
>CADBTX010000179.1 GCA_902797705.1 uncultured Lachnospiraceae bacterium
AGCACGGCGTCACAGCTCTTTGCGCTCTCTATCGCCTCATCTGTAAGGGGAACTCCGTGGACATCAATGGAGCAGCCGCCCATAAGGATATCCACATAGTCAATATCCAGGCCTTTCTTTCCGGCCACATGATCCAGGACCTTCTTCGCCTCGTTTACAACCTCGGGACCTATGCCGTCCCCACGTATAAGACCGATCTTATAACTCATTTTTTCTCCCTTCGGATTCTGAAAAAGGACGTGCAAAGCACGCCCCGTATTTCAGGCCTTATTCTTTTTTCTCACCGCCTGCGTTGTTTCCGGACTTTTCGATCTCCGTGATGGCCGATTTTTTCATGGGGATCCTGCAGTTCTTGTTGCTTCCGAATTCCACGATGACCATATCGTCAGAGATATCGATCACCATGCCGTAAAAGCCGCTGGTGGTCACCACGTAGTCTCCCACCTCCATGGCGTCCAGCATGGCTTTGATCCTGTCCTGCTCCTTCTTCTGCGGACGTATGGACAGAAAATAGAAGAATCCGATGATGGCAACGATATAGAGGATCATAACCCCCATTCCGCCAAAACCCGATGATAAACCTGAAGCCGTTAATAAAGTCATTTTCTGATTTCTCCTTTTAATATTCCTGAATGTTATTACCTATAAAACAAACAAAGGTAATAATACAAAAAATACAGGCATTTTTCAAGTTAGCTTCCGTTATAGCTCTCGATAAAGCTCTTCCTGAATTCCTCATATCTTTCTTCCTCAATGGCGGACCTTATCTCCTCCATGAGATTATTGTAAAAATAGAGGTTATGCATCACAGCGAGCCTTAAGCCCAGCATTTCTCCGGACTTAAGGAGATGCCTGATATAAGCCCTGGAGTGATCCCGGCAGACGGGACAGCCGCAGCCCTCCTCTATGGGACGGAGATCCTCTTCAAAAGCGGCGTTCATAAGGTTCAGTTTTCCGTGATGGGTATAAACATGACCGTGCCGCCCGTTTCTGGACGGGTATACGCAGTCAAAGAAATCTATTCCCCGGTACACGCTCTCAACGATATTGACGGGAGTTCCCACCCCCATAAGATATGTGGGCCTGTCCTGGGGAAGATGGGGCACCGTCACATCCAGGATGTGGTACATCTCCTCATGGGTCTCCCCCACAGCCAGTCCGCCGATAGCGTATCCCGCAAGGTTCATTTCACTTATCTCCTCAGCCTGGGCGATCCTTATATCATCAAATACCGCCCCCTGATTTATCCCGAAAAGAAGCTGGGAGGGGTTAAGGGTGTCTTCAAGGGAATTCAGCCTCTCCATCTCATCTTTGCAGCGCTTAAGCCACCTGGTGGTACGTTCCACCGACCTCTCCACATAGTCCCTTTCCGCCCTGGCATTCGGGCATTCATCAAAGGCCATGGCTATGGTGGAGCCTAAATTTGACTGTATCCGCATGGATTCCTCCGGTCCCATGAAGATCTTGCGGCCGTCTATATGGGATCTGAAGGTGACCCCCTCCTCCTTTATCTTTCTTAATCCGGCCAGGGAAAAAACCTGAAAGCCTCCAGAATCAGTGAGTATGGGTCCATCCCAGTTCATAAAGCGATGCAGCCCACCCAGGCGTTTTATCCTCTCATCCCCTGTCCTCACATGGAGATGATAGGTGTTGCAGAGCTCCACCTGTGTCTTAAGAAGCTTTAAGTCAGGTGAAGATACCGCTCCCTTAATTGCGGCAACAGTTCCCACATTCATAAATACAGGGGTCTCTATGACCCCGTGTACCGTAGTAAGCCTTCCTCTCTTTGCTCTTCCGTCCTTCTTTAATAATTCATACATCAGTCAACAGCTCCGATCTTACTCACATATTCCTCAAGGCAGAGTCCGCTCCTTGTGATCTCCTTTGCGGCAGGTATCCCCACATAGCGGTAATGCCAGGGCTCAAATTCTATTTCGGTGATCTTCTCCTTCCCAAGAGGATACCTTAAGATAAATCCGTACTCGGCGGAGTGCTCCTTTAACCACCTTCCCGCCCTTGTATCCGCAAAGCCGGCGTCCAGCATCTTGTAGTCATCGGAGATAAAATCGAAGGCAAGCCCCACCTGGTGTTCACTGGTGCCCGGAATGGCAATGGTCTGACTCGCCAGATCATAGGCCTCTTCCTCGCTGTATCCCTTCTTCATATACTGCTTCTGCTTCTTCTTAAAGAGTACTTCCTGCCTCTCATCAGAACGGTAGGGGGAGCAGATCTGTATCACCACCCCGTCCTTTTTCGCACCGTTTACCATGTCAAGAACATAGGGTATCACTCTCACGTCACTCTTTATCTGTCCCCTTATGGTCTCCAGCTCGAATTCATAATCATCCGGTATATGATGCTCTTTATTTATGAGGATAAGGGACCAGTCATTCTTATAGCTTGCTCTCACATAGCCCTTTTTATCGTCATAGACCCTGGCGCTGTCATCTGCCTGGAAATCACTTTCAATAAGCCTTCCGTTTTTCTCTGCAGCGTTCATGGCCGCGATAAGGTCCCCCTCCGTAACAAGGGCGTCTCTCTCTCCGCTTTCGGGAGACGCGATGAATTTAAGTTCCTCCACCGCTATATCTCCCTTATCCGTGCTGATATAGATGGTCTCTTCCTCATCATCAGGCTCCGTGTATTCCACATAGGTAAAACTGGAGGACAGGAAAAGTACCAGAAACACCAGCAGGACCCCAATGATCTTCCACATGTTATTGTACAGAAACAAAAAGAAATAGTATAACAAAAGATAAATTCCCATTATAGGATATAAAGGGAATTTAAGAAGTATATGCTTTTCACTTGTGGCCATAAGGGCCTTGAAAAATCCTGTCTCCATCTCAGGTGCTTTCACTTACGCCAATGATGAGCTGCTGCCGTCCGTTCTCGTTTACCAGAGTGGCCTTGAGACAAACCGGCTTCGGCTCTCCGTTTATCAGAAGGCGGTAATTCAAAGTATATGCGTCTCCTCCGCCGATCTTTTCAAAAACCTTCTCCTTGGTGAATTCTCTTTCGAACATATCAATGTCATCCTTAAAGAGAGCCTTTTTGGAATCTCTTACGGAATCCTCAAAGAAGCTGTCGCCCTCCTTTGATACCCCAAGGCTGGAATAATCATTGGTCGCACTGAATTCATAATAATGATCGTTGTAAGGATTAACAGTATAGAAGGCTATATAATCCCCACCTAAGGCCGTGATCCTTGAGAAGGAGATCCTCTCCTCCTTCAATCTCTCCAGGGACTCCTGCTGTCTCATCTGGACATCCACATTATTGACGCCGATCACGATGTGATCCCCTTCCCCGCCTATACGGACAGCCTTCATATTCGCATAGAAGGAATCATTGCCGTCCAAAAGCCTGTAGGTAAAGGTAAAGGCTCCGCTTTCAGCTATGGATCTTAAGATATTCTCCTTTGTCAAGGCATCAACAAAGGCTTCCCTGTCCTCCTCATGGAGGAGAGAGAGGGCGTCGTGGCGGCTCTGGTTAAAGAAATCCTCTCCCTTACGCTCTATCACCATGTCCCCTGCGGAGTGATCAGGCTTATACTCCACAAACTTCTCCGTATTCAGATCCACATAAAAGAGGTTAAGATAGTCTGCGGACAGAGCCTGAGCCACATAAGCAAAGGAAAGATCCGGTTTTTCCTCAGTGATCTCCAGTATTACCACGGAAAGAGCGGTGACATTCCTCACTTCATTCACATAAACCCTTCTTATAAGGGCATGGATAAGCTTCCCGCTTCTGGTCTTTTCGTCAATGACAAGCTGCCCGCCGTCCTCAGCACACTGTTTTATGCCTCTAATAAAAGCGGCTCCCGGAGCGGCGCTGTTTCCGGAATTCATAAGATCGGTGAAGGAATCCCTGATAAAAACAATATGATCGTTAAGGCTCTTAAAGGATTTATTGCTGCGTATAAGGGTCAGGCCTTTATCCGAAAATTCCAGAACAGCCATGGGCATAGTGTTGAAATAGTCCTTAAACTGTTCCGCATCACCTGCAGAAAGAGAAAGATCAAAGAGATTCACCTTTCCGATGGCAGAATAATAAGCGGTCTCTTCAGGGTTCTCAAATCCGATCTCCGTCCCTTCCCTGTAGCGGCGAAGTATCTCATCCAGGGGGATCGGCTTGCAGTAATGATAGCCCTGCAGTTTTGTACAACCTGCCTCCTTAAGGAATTCTGCCTGTTCCTCGGTCTCAACACCCTCAGCCACTATATCCATACCGAGACCGATGGCTATCTTTATAAGACCGTTGATTATAGTTCTGCTATTTGGATTATTATCAAACTGACGCAGGAACTGCATATCCAGCTTAATGGTGTCAAAGGGAATGGTCTGCAGGATGGCAGGGGACGAATATCCACTCCCGTAATCATCCATCCAGACCCTAAAGCCCTTATTGTGGAAGCGCTCGATCTGCCTCTTCATGTATTCCATATCATTTCCCACAATGCTCTCGGTAATCTCTATCGTAAGAAGATAAGGATCCAGACCCGCAGTCTCCACCCTTCTGCTTATCTCTTCCACGATATCGCAGGATTCAAAGTCGGATCTGGAGATATTGATGGAACAGGGCACCAGATAGAGCCCTTCTTCCCTCATCCTTCTCATCTTCTCCAGTATGAGATCACATACATGAAGATCCAGCTTGTATATCAGCCTGCTTTCCTCAAGCACGGGAATAAAATCCGCCGGGGACATAAAGCCCCGGAGAGGATCTGTCCAGCGGGCAAGGGCTTCCTCATCGCACACCCTTCCGTTTGCAGACCTTATAAGAGGCTGGTAATAAACCGATATCCACCCTTCATTTATCGCTCTGTCCAGATTATCTATTATGTACTGCTTCTTTTCGGTCTCCTCCAGCATTTCATCATTGAAATAGCTGAATACGGAGGTAAAGCAGTTTTTATTTATGTCGCAGGCCATCTTTGCCCTGTCACAGGCTATGCCGGCTCCAACGCGATCCATGCTGTGAAGGTAGATCCCCACTCTGACAGGCAGGCTCTTACCATCATTCAGATCCCTGCATTCCTCAAAAATCTGTTTTAATCTGTCCTCCAGATCTATGTCATTTGTATATACCGCAAAGCGGTCGCCTCCGAAGCGGC
>CADBTX010000180.1 GCA_902797705.1 uncultured Lachnospiraceae bacterium
ACCTATCACAGTATTTACGACAGCCTGAAAAGGTTCATAAACAGGAAGGGCTTCTATTTCATGTTCTATGATGCCCTTATTGTCCGTATCAAGGATCATAAGGTCCTGGTGGACGCAAGGGGAATGAACAGGGATTCCCTGGATTTCTATTACGGCAACAGTGCAGCCTCCGTCCTGGAGGATCTGAAGGACAACAGGAAGAATTACAGTTTCAAGGATACCACCTTTATGGATGTGAACATCCTCTTTGCGGGGATAAAGGAAAGCGATCTCTACAACCATGATTATGCCCTGGTGGGAGTTCTCTGGGCGGATGATCCTTTCGGCGGCTTCTGGTCCAGGACCAGGAACGTTATCATAATATCCGTGGTACTTTTCATTGTGTCCAGTCTCTTTATCCTTGTGATCCTCTATATGCAGAATGCGGATCTCAAGCATTTCGAGAGTGAGATAAGGGCGGTGGCTCTGGGAAAGACCGATGTAAGGGCTCCTTCCATTCCCGCTGTGGACATGCAGGCTATGTGGAATTCCCTTTCCGAGATAGGAAAGAGGATAGAGAACATGAATTATGACCGCTTCAGGATCATTGAGGCATATTACCGCTTTGCTCCAAAGGATATCGAGACAATTATGGAGAAAGACTCCATCTTTGAGGTGAAGAACGGTGACTTTACCAGGGCCAGAGGCAGCCTGATGCTGGTGGCTACCGAGCACACCGGATACGGGACAAAGAGGATAAAGGCGCTGGACAATGTGGTTTCCTACATGGATAACTACGTGGGAGACAAGGAGGGTATCCTGGTGTCCCACGACAGCACACTGTCCCTTTTACAGTTCCTCTTCCTGGAGGGCTCCTTTAATACGGTGTCCAAGGCGGTGCAGTTCATTCACAGAAATGATACGGATGTGGAGTCCGGCAAGGTTTCCATCCTCATGTACTATACCTCCTTTATCTACGGGGTTGCGGGCATAAATGACAAGTGCCTTACCTACCTTACATCAGAGGATACTAAGGAAATGGAGAATTATGCCCACTGGTTTGAGAAGCTCAGGGTTCCTCTCGTCATCACTGAGGAGATAAAGAACAGGGAAGAGCCTGAGAATTTGAGGTATATCGGCTACATAAGCACGGGAGAAGGTAAAAAACGGACTAAGCTCTATGAGGTTCTCGATGCCTGCCCGGCTCGTGAGCGTCAGCTGAAGCTTTCAGTTAAGGACAGCTTTGAAGAGTCCATAAACTATTTCTACAACAAGGATTTCTATCTCGCGCGTAACAGCTTCACGGAACTCTTAAAGGAGTGCCCGGAGGATGATATAACCAGATGGTATCTCTTTGAATGTGAGAGGTATTTAAGTGAAGAGATGCCAGAGGATGATTTTGGGGAACTGAAGATCTAAGGTATGGGTACAGAGTTATTTACAGTATTAATATCCTCAATTAAATCCCGCTTTGCCACCATTGTCTCAAAACTGAGACTGTGGACAAGCTGGAACTTTATCCGTACCCGTATTATCGGGGGCATAAGGGACTTTTTCCTTAAGCTGATGGATGTCCGTCCTAAGCACAAGGACGACTATTATACCATCTTCGGCTGGATGGTCAGCAAGAAGCTGGCCTATGCCATCATTGTTATGGTGGGAGTTGTGAGTATCTGGTACATAGGTACCGCAACAAAGATCTTTTCGAATTTCGGCGGCAACGGGGGACTCCGGACCTATAATTACAATTCCGTTCTTCTACGCTTTGCAAAGAACAGGGTCCGTATCAAGGGGAAATCAGGATATATCGCCTATATAGGTGATGTGGCAAACGGCTATGTCACCGGCCAGGGAGAACTCTATTCCCCGGATGACGTGCTCCTCTACAACGGATACTTTGAAAAGAACAAGTACGAGGGCAGCGGAACCCAGTATTACGACGGTGGCGGCATGCATTACAACGGTTCCTTCCACGAGAACCTCTATGAGGGGACAGGAAGGCTCTTCCGCGAGGACGGTACCCTGGAGTACGACGGTGAATTTGCTTCCGGCCTTAAGGAAGGGGAGGGAAAGCTTTTTGACGGAGGCTCAAACGAGATCTACGAAGGTAACTTCTCTTCTGACAACATAGTCTACAGCGAGCTTCTGGGAAAGAGCGCCGGCGATGTGAACGAGAAGTATTTCGGGAAAAAGGTGCTCTATGAATCTGATGAGGATCTGGATGAGGGAAGCGCCCTTCTCCTTAAGGATATAGACGTTATGCTCTCCCTAAAGAGTGACGGCGGAGCGGCGGATGATTCCGAAAAGACAGAGATGGTTTACGTTCTTTCCGACCTCTATACAGAGGGGAAGAAGACTGCTGACTGTCTGGAGGAATTAAAGGATATCTTCGGGTCCCCTGTATACGACGGAAATACCGGAGTCATTTTCCCGGAGGCCATGGCCATTAATTCACTAAATGACGGAAAGCTGGTATTTGACGGGCCTATCCAGACCCACAGCACGGAAAACTTCAGTGATGACATTTTTGTGTCCGGATATGACAGCACCTACAAGGTATACGTATATACTTTCAGGAAGGGTGATCTCATGTATTCCTTCATCTGTCCTGATTCAAGCGGTAATTTTGAGTTTTATTCCATCTCCGAGGCGGGATGATGGGCATTGTTCATGAGAGAAAGATATGGGGATTGGAGGCAGCGTAAAAAAATTAATAGCGTATATCCTTTC
>CADBTX010000181.1 GCA_902797705.1 uncultured Lachnospiraceae bacterium
CAGCTGGATCTTTTTGAAGAAAAGATACTGTCAAAGGGTTCATATAAGGAGTTTAAGATCGTAGGACAGATCTTTGACACCTATTGGATAATCGAATACAGAGATGAAATGCTTGTCATAGACCAGCACGCAGCCCATGAAAAGGTTAATTACGAGCGCTTTATGGAGGAATTTGAGAATCGCTCCGTGACCACCCAGAATGTGGAGCCTCCGGTAATAATAACCCTTACCGGGAAGGAAAGGGATACCCTTGAACGCTTTCTTCCCAGGTTTTATGAGATGGGCTTTGAGATAGAAGCCTTTGGAGAAAATGATTATGCCATAAGGACCGTTCCCTATAATCTCTACGGCTTAAACGAACATGAGGTATTTAAGAGCCTTCTTGATGAACTGTCGGCAAATGTAAAGGATTCGGAGATAAGTCTTATCCATGATAAGATCGCCTCCATTTCCTGCAAGGCCTCCATTAAGGGGAATACCGATATCAGCCTTCGGGAAGCGGAAGAGCTTATCCTTAAGCTTTTGAACTGCAAAGACCCCTATAACTGTCCCCACGGCCGTCCGACAATTATAAAAATGTCAAAGAAGGAACTTGAAAAGAAATTCAGGAGAGTGCTCTAGGACATATGACTCCGCTCTATATCCTTTCCGGCCCCACTGCCGTGGGTAAGACCGAGATCTCAATAAAACTTGCAAAAAAACTGAACGCCGAGATAATCTCCGCGGACTCTATCCAGGTGTACCGCCATATGGATATCGGTTCCGCAAAGATCCTTCCGGAGGAAATGCAGGGCGTAAGGCATCATCTTATCGACATCCTTGAACCCACGGAGCCTTTTGACGTGGCGGAATTTGTAAAGCTCGGAAAGGCTGCGGTAAAGGAGATAGTGGGCAGAGGAAAGATCCCTCTTATCGTTGGAGGTACAGGCTTTTATCTCCACGCCCTGATTTATGACAATGATTTTTCTGACGGGGCGAAGGACAGCGCCTACAGGGAAGCGCTTGAAAGGGAGGCCGCGGACCCTTATAATGATCTCTATGAAAGGCTGAAAACGGTGGATCCCGCTTCATACGAAGCGATACCGAAGGGAAATATGAAAAGGGTCATCCGGGCTCTTGAATTTTACCATGTTACAGGAAAACGGATCTCGGATCATAACAGGGAGGAGAGAGAAAAGAAATCTCCCTATGACCTGAATTTCTATGTGCTGACTCTTCCCCGTCCCCTGCTATACGACAGGATAAATTCAAGGGTCGATATGATGACAGAAAAGGGCCTTTTTGAGGAGACGGAAAGACTTATATCTCTTGGTGTAAAGCAGGAGATGACCTCCATGCAGGGCCTTGGCTACAAACAGGCATATCTGTATTTCAAGGGCCTTTACACTAAGGAGGAAGCCATAGATGCCATAAAAAAAGAGACCAGACACTTTGCCAAAAGGCAGCTCACCTGGTTCAGAAAAGAAAAAGAAGCGGTCTTCATCGATAAAAGCCTGTTCGACGGAGACGAAGAGATAGTAAGGTTCATATATGAAAAAGGAGGACAAAATGAAGGCTGATCACATTACAATCAACGTTACCGACATGAAGAGATCCGAGGACTTCTACGGAAGGATACTCGGGCTTAAACAGCTTGACACAGTGGATATGGGAGACCATGAGCTCCACTATTTCGAGATCCCGGGAGGCCCCAGGATAGAGCTTATTTCCTATACGGATGATTTCGGCGAAATGCATCCCGATTCAAGGACCGCCGGTCTCTTCCGCCATCTGGCCTTTGACTGTGAAGATATTGACGCTCTCTTTAAGACTTTTAAGGAGAACGGCGTAACCGTGATCCAGGAGCCTGCAATGGTTGAAAAGCTTAAGTTCAGGAATCTCATGGCCAAGGATCCGAACGGCGTGGAGCTGGAGTTCATTCAGTACTGAAGCAATGCGGGAAATGTATGAAAAGCTCGGCATACGTAAAAGCGTATATGACTATGGCGAAAGGATATGCCGGGATCTTAAAGACAGATTTGAAGCCATAGATCTTGTGGCTGAATATAATCAGTTAAAAATACTGGATGCCTTTCACAGGGAAAGGGTATCGGAGGCCTGTCTTTCAGGCAGCAGCGGCTATGGCTATAATGACATCGGCAGAGACACTCTGGAGAAAGTCTATGCCGGTGTTTTTAAGACTGAGGACGCTCTGGTCCGGCCCCAGATAACCTGCGGCACCCACGCCCTTGCCCTTGCCCTTATGTCGAATTTAAGACCCGGGGATGAGCTTTTAAGCGCTGCGGGGAAGCCCTATGACACCCTGGAGGAAGTGATAGGTATACGTCCCTCCAAAGGGAGTCTAAGGGAATACGGCATCACTTATGCTCAGGCGGATCTTAAGAGCGACGGCGGCTTTGACTTTGATGCCATTTCTTCAAAGATCAATGAGAGAACGAGACTGGTTACCATACAGCGTTCCAAGGGATACGAGACCAGACGCACCTTAAGCGTTAAAGCCATCGGAGAGGCCATAGCCTTTATAAAGAAAATAAGGCCGGATATCCTTGTGATGGTTGATAACTGCTACGGCGAGTTTGTGGAAAGAGAGGAGCCTTCGGAATACGGGGCAGACATGATAGTGGGCTCCCTTATCAAGAACCCCGGAGGAGGCCTTGCTCCCATAGGAGGCTATATCTGCGGAAAAAAGGAATGTGTGGAAAATGCGGCATACCGCCTCACTTCTCCCGGACTCGGAAAGGAAGTGGGAGCAAGCCTCGGCATCCTTCCCTCCTTCTATCAGGGACTGTTCCTTTCCCCGGTGGTTACGGCTTCCGCCCTGAAGGGCGCGGTCTTTGCCGCAAATGTTTACGAAAAACTGGGCTTTTCCGTGCTTCCTGACGGCAGGGAAGACCGCCACGACATCATTCAGGCCATTACCTTCAACGATCCGAAAGCTCTGATCGCATTCTGCAAGGGGATACAGGCTGCGGCTCCCGTTGACAGCTTCGTAACACCGGAGCCCTGGGCGATGCCCGGATATGACAGCGACGTGATAATGGCTGCCGGCAATTTTATTTCCGGCTCCTCCATAGAGCTTTCCGCCGACGGACCCTTAAAGCCCCCCTATTCAGTTTATTTTCAGGGAGGCCTCACCTTCCCTCATGTAAAATACGGTATCCTTAATTCCCTTGAGTACCTCTTGAGAGAAGGAATGGTGTTTGAAGATAATCTGTATTCGTGATAGAATACTTTAGTTATCAAAGGGGAACTCCTTTTGCGGTATACTGCAGCAGAAGGAGAGAGATGACAGATACATTAAAAGAATTGCCGGAAAGAGAGCGGCCCTACGAAAGATGCGAGGAATACGGAGCGAAAGTCCTGTCTGATGCAGAGCTTCTTTCGGTGATGCTGCGATGCGGCACCAGAGACCACAATTCCCTGGAAGTAGCTACCGAGATATTGAAAAGGTCCGGTCCGGAAATGTCACTGTCGGGCATTGAGAACATGGCGGACAGTGAACTTCTTGCAATACCCGGGATAGGAAGGGTTAAGCTGATACTCCTTCGCTGCCTCACCGAGTACTCAAAAAGGCTGTGGAAAGCAAGAGTCAGAAGCGGCATAAACTTCAACACTCCGGAAAAGTGCGCCGCCTTCTTTATGGAGGACATGCGGCATCTCAGGCATGAAGAAGTGAGGGCAGTGCTCTTAGACACAAAGGCAAATTATATCTGTTCCCAGATTCTTACGAAGGGACTTGGTGACAGGTCGCTTCTGAGTCCCAGGGAATTGTTTTCTTATGCACTTAAACATGATGCTTCCCAGGTCATAGTATTGCATAATCACCCCAGCGGAGACCCCACTCCAAGCCCCGAGGACAGGGAGATCACGAGGCAGCTTATCATGGCCGGCCGCGTGCTGAATTTAAAACTTGCGGACTCCATAATAATCGGAGACGGCACATACGTGTCCATGCGGGAAAAAACAGACGGATTCAAACAGTTGTAAGGGTTGTCAAAAGGCACGTCCCGCTGACCCCGCCATAAGGAGACAGGATGTCAAATTCACCTGCATTCGGTATCGATCTCGGTACCGGAAATATAAAGATCTATAATAATTTTGACGGCACCATACTCAGGGAGAAGAACATGATCGCCATCATGAACAAGAATACACTTCTTGCCTACGGCGATGATGCCTATGACATGTATGAGAAGGCCCCGGGAAACATAAGGACCTCTTTTCCTCTGAATAACGGGGTCATTGCCGACATCAAGGATATGCAGACCGTGCTGAAATGCTTCATAACGGATCTCACTTCCAAGTTTAAGTATAACGGCGCAGACTTCTATATCTCGGTTCCGAAGGACATCACAGAGGTTGAAAAAAGAGCCTTCTTCGATCTTATCAGCGATTCCAACGTCAAGGCAAAGCGGATAATGATAGTGGACAAGGCGGTGGCCGACGGACTTGGCTTAAATATCGACGTAAAGACGAGCCAGGGGGTGCTGGTGGTGAATTCCGGCTTTGATACCACCGAGATCTCCGTGCTTTCCCTCGGCGGCATCGTTATCTCAAAGCTTATAAAGATCGGCGGAAGGAAATTCGATGAGGCCATAATAAACGCCGTGAGAAGAGAGTTCAGCCTGATAATCGGTGAAAAGACCGCAGAAAAGGTGAAGATTGAGCTCTCTGATCCAAATTACGACGATTCCGTTTCTCCCGTGGTCTACGGAAGGGACATTGTAACCGGACTTCCGGTGGAGCGGCAGATCCCTGTGGAGCTTATCGAGGACGCTCTAAACGAAAACATCAATACCATAATCGACAATATCAAGGTGATACTGGAACGCACGCCGCCCGAACTTGCAGCGGACGTATACCGCCACGGGATCTATCTTACCGGCGGTTCAGCCTCCTTAAGAAATTTCGGAAAACTAATCAATAAGGGCACGAATCTTCAGGTCAATCTGGCGGAGGACCCGTCAAATACAGTGGCCATGGGACTTGCCCGCGTTATCAAAGAGGAGAACTTCCGTTCCGTTGCCTATGCGATAAACGGAATGTCTCCGAAGTAAGGTGATCTACAGATAAAATGCCGAGAGTTAGGATCAAGCGTCAGAAATTCGTGATGCCCGGCAGATATATATTGCTTATCATCACCATTCTCTGCATTGCCCTCATGCTTTTAAGCTTTTTTACGGATGCAGTGTCCCTGCCCCTTTCCTATATAGCGGGCTATACAGTTGTCCCCGTGGAAAAGGGTCTGAACGTCATAGGAGAGGGCTTCACCCGGAGGATGGATGAATGGCAGTCCCTTAAGGATGTACTTAAGGAAAATGAAGAATTAAAGGAGCAGGTACAGAACCTGACTCTGGAAAAGAACCAGCTTATCGCTGACCGTTATGAACTGCAGGAATTGAGAGACCTCTACGAACTGGAGGACAGATTCGGTTCCTACGACAAGATCGGCGCCAGGATAATCGGAAAGGATCCCGGAAACTGGTTTTCTGTTTTCCTCATCGATAAGGGTGAACTGGACGGCATCAAAGAAAATATGAATGTTATAGCAGGTGACGGCCTTGTGGGGATCGTCACCGAAGTGGGGCCTCATTATTCCACGGTGAGGGCTCTTATAGATGATGCCACAAATGTCAGCTCCATGGTCTTATCCACCAATGACACCATAATGGTCACAGGTGACTTAAAACTCATGGATTCCGGCGAGATCCGTTTTTCCCAGCTTTCCGATCAGGAATCCACGGCGGCGGTGGGGGACGAGATCGTCACCTCCGATATCTCCAACCGTTTTCTCCCAGATATCACAGTAGGCTATATCAGTTCCATCGAAACGGATCCCAATAATCTCACAAGATCAGGGACCCTTACACCTGCGGTGGATTTTGCCCATTTGAGGACTGTTGTTGTGATCAAAGACCTTAAGGTCACAGATGAAAACGGGGAATGAGCATAATGAAGAAGTACCTGACCTTATTTATATCCATCTTCATAGCTTTTGCCCTCCAGTGTACCTTGTTCAAGTTCCTTTCACTGGGAAAGGTTTCTCCGAACCTGCTTCTTATGCTCACCAGCCTGTCCGGCTTCATGGGAGGAAAGAAGGAAGGCATGTTCACCGGGTTTTTCGCGGGACTCTTCACTGACATCCTCTACGGAAACGGCATTATCGGCTTTTCCATGCTGCTTTTCACCTGGATAGGCTATATCTCAGGGCTTTTTAACAGACTCTATTATCCGGAGGATGTGAAGCTTCCCCTTATCCTTACCATTGTAAGCGATATCCTCTACGGATTCCTCTACTATGTCTTCCTGTTTCTCTTAAGGTCAAGACTGGATCTGGGATTCTATTTTATCCATGTGATCCTTCCGGAGGCTGTATATACCCTTATCATCACCATCATCATCTTTAAGCCCATATTGTTCCTCCGGGATCTTATAGATGATGAGTCACCGGAGCGGAAGGCGAGCGATGTTTGAGCAGCTTAGGGATAAGATAATAGGAGTATTGACCTCAAGGCTTTTCTTCCTTGCGGCGGCTGTCTTTGTGCTTTTTTCCGTTCTTACGGTGCGCCTTTTCAATCTCCAGATCATAGAAGGAGAGTCCTTCTTAGATAATTTCACCTTAAAGATCGAACGTGAAAAGACCATAAAGAGCACCAGAGGCTCCATCTTCGACAGGAACGGGAACTTCCTCGCAAAGGATAAACTGGCCTATTCTGTTACCATCGAGGACAATTATGATTCGGGCTCCAAAAAGAACATGGAGATCAATAATACCATCGTGAGCCTGATGGATATCATCGAGAGGAACGGAGACAAGTTCAATAACGACTTTTTTATAATACTGGATGAATCCGGAAACTATCAGTTCACCCTTGAAGGCTCGAGACAGCTCAGGTTCCTGGCGGATATCTACGGAAGGAACAGCGCCGACGACCTTAAAGCCAGAGAGAAGAACGCCACTGCGGACGATATCATATCCTACCTCTGCTCCGACAAAAAATTCGGTATCGGGACCTATACGAAAAAACCCGACGGAAGCTATGATTTTGTTCCCGAGGAGGGCTTTTCAAAAGAGGACCTGCTTAAGGTCATAACCGTAAGATATAACCTGAGCCTAAACAGTTTCCAGAAATACATCTCCACCACTGTGGCCACCAATGTAAATGACAGGACAGTGGCTGAGGTCATGGAGCATAAGGACACGTTACAGGGAGTGAATATCTCCGAGGACACCATACGTGAATATATCGATGATCCCAGTTTTTCACATATTCTTGGATATACGGGAAAGATAAGTGAGGAAGAGCTCATAGAATTCAATAAGGATCCGGATCTGGACACCTCTGTGGATGCCAGGAATTACGAGCTTAACGACTACGTGGGAAAGGCCGGCATAGAGCAGGTGATGGAGCGTAAGCTTCAGGGAAAGAAGGGCAGACAGACCATCTTCGTTGATAACTTAGGGCGTGTCACAGAGACCGGAGAAAAGACGGATCCCGTTGCTGGAAACGATCTTTATCTCACCATTGATTCCGATCTGCAGAAGGCGGTTTACCGGATACTTGAGCAGAAGATCGCCGGAATACTGATCTCAAAGATCGTGGATGAAAAGCCGGTTGATAATACCGAGGTAAAGAGTTCGGAGATCGTGATCCCCATCGACAACGTGTACTTCGCCTTATTTGATAATAACTTTTTAAGCATAGATCATCTGTCCTCGGAAAACGCCGGAACAAATGAAAGAGCGGTGTATTCAGCCATACTCGATAAGGAGGAACGGGTCATAGAAAGGCTTAAGGAAGAACTGTTAAGCGGAGAGCTCGCCTATAACGATCTGGTGCTTGAAGAGCAGTCCTATGAGGCCTATGCCGTATCCTTCCTCCAGTCACAGAAGCGGAACATATTCGATCCTGACCTTATCGATCAGAATAATGAAGTGTACCTTAAGTGGAAGGATGGAGAGTGTTCCTTAAGGGAATACCTTTTGGAGGCTGTGGCCAAGGGCTGGATCGATTCGTCAAAGATCGGATCCGAAAAGAAATATATGGATTCCGACGAGGTTTTTTCAAATCTTTCGGATTACCTTCTGACCCAGCTTAAAGAGGACAAGGATTTCCAGAAGAGGATCATAAAATACATGATCCGTCAGGATGAGATCACGGGCTTTGAGATCTGCCACATCCTCTATGAACAGGGTAAGATCAGGGACGTGGGAAATAATCTTTCGGAGCTGGATAACGGCACGGTAAGCCCTTTCCGCTTTATGCTGAACAGGATAAAGGCCCTTGAGATCACTCCTGCGAATCTGGCTCTTGATCCCTGCTCAGGTTCAAGTGTGGTCACGGATGTGAATACCGGTGAAGTGCTGGCCTGTGTTTCCTACCCGAGTTTTGATAATTCCAAGCTGGCAAACACCGTTGACGCCGAATATTTCGCCTCTCTTCAGAGCGATAAGAGCCTGCCGCTCTATGACTTTTCGACCCAGCAGAAGACGGCTCCCGGTTCCACCTTTAAGCCGATCTCCAGCGCTGCGGGACTTGAAGAGGGAGTTATAAATGTGGGAGAGACCATAGACTGCGAGGGTATCTTTGAAAAGATCACTCCTTCCCCCAAGTGCTGGATCTATCCCAGCGGCACTCACGGAAGCCTTGAGATCACGGGAGCAATACAGAATTCCTGCAACTTCTTTTTCTATGAAGTGGGCTACCGCCTGGCCTCTGTCGGAGGCATCTATAATAATGAATACGGCTTAAAACGCCTTACGAAATACGTGGATCTCTTCGGCCTTACGGACAAATCCGGTATAGAGATCACAGAGTCGGAACCAAACGTATCCACACAGGACGCGGTCCGTTCCGCCATCGGACAGGGTAACCATTCCTATACCACGGTAGCGCTCGCAAGGTACGTAAATGCCGTTGCAAATGAAAGGCACTGCTATAACTTAAGCCTCCTTGACAGGCTCACAGACTCCAACGGGAATGTGATCACAGACTACACTCCGGGAGTCAGGAATGAGATAAATATCGCAAGCTCCACCTGGAACATGATCCATGAGGGCATGCGGAAAGCCGTGGAGAATTACGGTGCATTTGAAGAATTCCCCATGACCGCAGGAGGAAAGACGGGAACGGCCCAGCAGATAACCACGAGGCCAAACCACGCGCTTTTCG
>CADBTX010000182.1 GCA_902797705.1 uncultured Lachnospiraceae bacterium
CGTACGGGAGATATTTATTCCGAAGGATGTAAGAAGGTAAGCACCTCTGAAATGGGTGACAGCATAGTGGCAGAGATATAGACAGGGAAACCGCGAAAAAGGAGGAAGAGTCATATGAGAAGTGATAATGTAAAAAAGGGTGATCAGGCGGCACCGGCAAGAAGCCTGTTCAATGCTCTCGGATTTACTAGAGAAGAGATGAAAAAGCCCATGGTGGGCATCGTAAGCTCCTATAACGAGATCGTTCCGGGGCACATGAATATAGATAAGATCGTGGAAGCGGTGAAACTCGGAGTCGCTGAAGCAGGCGGTATGCCCGTTGTATTTCCTGCCATCGCGGTATGCGACGGTATTGCCATGGGACATATCGGAATGAAGTATTCCCTGGTCACAAGAGACCTTATCGCTGACTCCACGGAGTGTATGGCTCTTGCTCATCAGTTTGACGCCCTTGTGATGGTGCCGAACTGTGATAAGAATGTTCCGGGCCTGCTTATGGCCGCCGCAAGGGTGAATATCCCCACGGTATTTGTTTCCGGAGGCCCCATGCTGGCAGGACATGTCCACGGTAAGAAGAGATCCTTATCCTCCATGTTCGAGGCGGTTGGAGAAAAGGCGGCGGGAAAGATAGATGAGGCCGAACTGGATTACTTCGACGAGCATGTGTGTCCTACCTGCGGCAGCTGCTCCGGTATGTATACCGCAAATTCCATGAACTGCCTTACAGAGGCCATAGGAATGGGGTTAAGAGGAAACGGCACCATTCCCGCGGTTTATTCCGAGAGACTGAGGCTTGCGAAGACAGCAGGCTACAAGGTCATGGAAATGTATGAAAAGAATATATGCCCCAGGGACATTATGACTGAGGAAGCATTCATGAATGCCATGACGGTGGATATGGCCCTCGGCTGTTCCACCAATACCATGCTCCATCTTCCCGCCATTGCCCATGAGTGCGGCATAAGGCTTGATATGGAGATCGCAAATCAGGTTTCCGCAAAGACCCCGAATCTATGTCATCTGGCTCCTGCAGGATATACCTATATGGAGGATCTGAACGAGGCCGGCGGCGTCTATGCCGTGATGAACGAGCTTTCAAAGAAGGGACTCTTAAATGAGAACTGCATGACAGTCACGGGTCAGACCGTGGGTGAAAATATAAAGAACGTAAAGAACATGGATCCCGAGACCATAAGGCCCATTGATAATCCTTACATGAATGAGGGCGGTATCGCGGTCCTTAAGGGAAATATCGCTCCTGACACCGGCATAGTAAAGCGTTCCGCAGTAGTTAAGGAGATGATGGTACATGAAGGACCTGCCCGTGTATTTGATTCCGAGGAGGACGCCATTGAAGCGATCCTTGGCGGAAAGATCAATGCCGGAGACGTGGTGGTGATCCGTTATGAGGGACCTAAGGGTGGTCCGGGCATGAGGGAAATGCTGAATCCCACCTCCGCCATTGCGGGAATGGGACTTGGTTCCAGCGTTGCTCTTATCACTGACGGCAGATTTTCGGGAGCATCCAGAGGCGCGTCCATAGGTCATGTTTCCCCCGCAGCCGCTGTAGGCGGACCTATTGCCCTTATAGAGGAGGGAGATATAATAAAGATCGATATCCCCAATAATTCCCTGAATGTGGATCTTTCCGATGAGGAGCTCCTTGAGAGAAAGAAAAAGTGGACGCCCAAGCCTCCCAAGGTTGACACGGGATATCTTAAGAGATACCAGAAGCTTGTTACCAGCGGAAACCGCGGCGCGGTCCTCGAGGTATAGTGCGGAGGTAAAGGAGTATATATGCAGCTTACAGGCGCAGAGATAATAGTTGAAGTGCTTAAGGAGCAGGGGGTGGATACAGTCTTCGGTTACCCCGGAGGCGCTATACTTAATGTCTATGATGCTCTTTACAAGCATAAGGATGAGATAAACCATATCCTCACCAGCCATGAGCAGGGCGCAAGTCATGCGGCGGACGGCTATGCCAGAGCCACCGGAAAAGTGGGAGTCTGTATGGCAACAAGCGGACCCGGGGCCACGAATCTGGTGACAGGTATCGCCACGGCCTTTATGGATTCGGTGCCCATGGTGGCCATCACCTGCAATGTGAATCTTCCCCTCCTTGGCAAGGATTCTTTTCAGGAGGTGGATATCGCCGGGATCACCATGCCTGTTACGAAGCATAATTATATCGTAAAGGATATAAAGGATCTGGCGGAGAAGCTTAGGCGCGCATTCCGCATCGCAAAGTGCGGGAGGCCGGGACCGGTGCTGGTGGATGTTCCAAAGGACGTTACCGCAGCAAAATATGAATATAAAAGAGAAAAGCCCGGAGCATTAAAGGATTTCAGCAGATACAGCGAGGATGATCTTAAGGAAGCGGCAAAGTTCATAAATCAGTCAAAGAAGCCCTTCCTCTACGTGGGAGGCGGAGCCGTGATAAGCGGCGCCAGCGCTGAGATAAAGGAATTTGCCTATAAGATAGGTGCTCCTGTCTGCGATACCCTTATGGGTAAGGGGGCCTTTGACAATACGGATCCCCTGTACACCGGAATGATCGGAATGCACGGAACAAAGGCCAGCGACAAGGGGGTCAGCGAATGTGACTGCCTTATAGCTCTGGGAGCCAGATTTTCCGACAGGGTCACCGGTAACGCAAAGAAATTCGCAAAGAACGCAAAGATCATCCATGTGGACATCGATCTTGCCGAGATAAACAAGAATATACGTACCGATGCCAGCATAGTGGGAGATATAAAGGACGTATTGAATAAGCTCATACCCCTTGTCCGGAAGGGAGAGCACAGGGAGTGGATCGACTATATCATGGGATTAAAGGAAAAATACCCCCTTTCCTATGACAGATCAAAGCTTTCCTGTCCCTATGTGATGGAGACACTGGATAAGCTCACGGAGTCGGATGCCATTATCGTTACTGATGTGGGTCAGCATCAGATGTGGGCTGCCCAGTATTATAAATTCAGGTTTCCCAGACAGTTTCTCACCAGCGGGGGCTTAGGGACCATGGGCTATGGTCTTGGAGCCGCCATGGGTGCGAAGGTAGGTGTCCCGGAAAAGACTGTTGTAAATATCGGTGGGGACGGCTGCTTCAGGATGAACATGAATGAGCTTGCCACCCTGAGCCGTAACGGTATAAAGGTTATAGACATAATAATCAATAATTCCGTTCTTGGAATGGTGAGGCAGTGGCAGACCCTGTTTTACGGAAAGAGATATTCCGAAACGGTGCTCACCGACAAGGTGGATTATGTGAAGGTGGCGGAGGGCCTTGGATGCACGGCCTTCAGGATCACGAAAAAGTCTGAGGTGGAAGGGGTGCTGAAGAAGGCCTTAAAGGAAAAAGGGCCGGTGGTCATCGACTGTGTGATAGAAATGGATGACAGCGTTTATCCCATGGTACCTCCGGGGAAACCCATATCGGAAGTTTTTGATGAAAGTGATCTGTAAAACAGTAAACATAGGGAGAATGTAACTATTCAGTATCCGAAGGGTTCTGAATAGATACGGGAGAATTTATCTTGGAAAGGAGCGTAAGGAGAGATGAGCAGAGTTTATAATTTTTCGGCCGGACCGGCCATGATGCCGGAGGAGGTTTTACGGACCTGTGCGGAAGAAATGCTGGATTATCATGGTTCCGGACAGTCTGTAATGGAGATGAGCCACCGTTCAAAGGTCTTTGAGGAGATCATCGTAACGGCAGAGAAGGATTTCAGGGAGCTTGTGGGGATTCCCGAAAACTACAAGGTCCTCTTCCTTCAGGGAGGAGCCTGGACCCAGTTCTCGGCCATACCCATGAACCTTATGAAGAACAGAAAGGCCGGATATATAATTACCGGGCAGTGGGCAAAGAAGGCCTGGGAAGAGGGAAAGCGCTACGGTGACGCTGTGGCTCTCGCATCTTCCTCCGACAGGACATTCAGCTATATACCTGATGTTTCCGATCTTCCCATTACCGAAGATATGGATTACGTTTATATCTGCCAGAATAATACGATCTACGGCACCAGGTATCCGGAGCTTCCGAATACCAAGGGCAAGGATCTTATATCCGATGTTTCATCCATGTTCCTTTCAGAGCCCCATGATATCTCAAAGTACGCGGTGCTCTACGGCGGAGTACAGAAGAATGTGGGACCTGCGGGAATGTGCATAGTTGTTATCCGTGAGGATCTTATCACGGACGATACCCTTCCTGAGACCCCTACCCTTCTGAAGTATAAGACCCAGGCTGATGCGGGATCTCTTTTCAATACCCCTCCCTGCTACACCATCTACACCTGCGGTCTGGTCTTCAAGTGGCTTAAGAAGCAGGGCGGACTTTCCGCAATGAAGGAAAAGAATGAGAGGAAGGCAAAGATCCTCTACGATTATCTGGATTCATCAAAGATGTTTAAGGGAACCGTGGATAAGGAGTATCGTTCCTTAATGAACGTGCCCTTCGTAACAGGCGACGACGAGCTGAATAAGAAGTTCATAGCAGAGTCCACAGAGGCCGGATTCGTGAACCTTAAGGGACACAGGACAGTAGGCGGCATGAGGGCTTCCATATACAACGCCATGCCTGAAGAGGGCGTTTCCAAGCTTGTACAGTTTATGGAAGACTTTGAGAAAAAGAACAGCTGAGAAAAAGGAGAGACCATGTTCAAGTATCATATGCTGAATCCCATAGCTGATATCGGGATCAGGGAATTCGACAAAAACTACGTAACCTGCGATGATTTCAAGGACTCCGACTGTGCTCTTGTGAGAAGTGCAGATATGCATAAGCTGGAGATCCCGGACAAGCTCCTTGCGGTGGCGAGAGCCGGGGCCGGAGTGAACAACATTCCCCTTGAGGAATACGCAAAGAAGGGCATCGTTGTATTCAATACCCCGGGAGCCAATGCGAACGGAGTTAAGGAACTGGTGCTTGCCGGTATGTTCTACGCTTCCAGAGGCATATTTGAGGGCATAGAGTGGATCAATAATGAGGGCATAAATGATCCGGATGTCAAGAAGAATGCAGAGAAGCAGAAGAAGAACTACGCCGGTACAGAGGTGAGTGGGAAGAAGCTGGGTGTCATTGGTCTTGGTGCCATAGGAGTAAAGGTGGCCAACGCAGCTACAAATCTCGGAATGACGGTTTATGGCTATGATCCCTATATCTCCGTGGACGCGGCATGGCATCTGTCCCGTTCCATAAAGCATGTGCATCAGGTGGAGGAGATCTACGCAAACTGCGACTATATCACCATTCATGTGCCTCTTCTCGATTCCACAAGGCATATGATAAACGCGGAAGCAATAAAGATCATGAAGGATTCGGCGATCCTCCTTAATTTTGCCAGAGACGAGCTGGTGGATGAAGAGGCTGTGGTTTCCGCACTTAAGGTAGGAAAACTCAGAAAATACGTTTCCGATTTCCCAAATCCCGTGACTGTTGGAAAAGAGGGATGCATCGTCACACCCCACCTCGGGGCTTCAACGGAGGAGTCTGAAGAGAACTGTGCAGTAATGGCGGTGAAAGAACTCCGCGACTACATGGAGAACGGAAATATCAAGAATTCCGTGAACCTTCCGGATATCAGCATGGGAATGCCCGAGACCGTGAGCCGCGTAATGATAATCCATAACAATGTGGCGAATGTTTTAACAAGGCTTACTTCCGCCTTCGGTGACGAGGGTATCAATATCGCCACCCTGAATTCAAAGAGCAAGGGAGAGAGAGCGGTTTCAATACTGGATCTGGATTCCCCGCCTACGGAGAATATCCTGAACAGACTTGAGCAGTCGAAGGAAGTGATCCGGGTCAGGGTTGTAAAATAATTACGGGATCACAGATCTGAAAGGAGATCAAAGTGGCTGATATCAGACCATTTAAGGCGCTGCGTCCCAGAAGGGATCTTGCGGACAAGATAGCGGCGCTGCCATATGATGTATACGACAGACAGGGGGCTAAGGCGGAGATAGAGAAGTCCCCTCTGTCTTTTTTGAGGATTGACAGGGCAGAGACCAATTTCCCGGACGAAGTGGATACCTATGACGACAGGGTGTATCTTAAAGCCCGGGAGATCCTTGATGAAATGATTGAAAAAAAGGAATTCATCGAGGATGAAAGTCCGCTTTATTATCTGTATGAGCTCACCATGGACGGCAGGAGTCAGACCGGAGTGGTGGCAGCTGCTTCCGCAAGGGATTATGGGAACAATGTGATAAAGAAGCATGAGAATACCACGGAGGCAAAGGAACAGGACAGGATAAGGCACGTGGATGTCTGCTCCGCCCAGACCGGCCCCATATTCCTGGGGTTCAGGGGAAACAAGGTCATTTCCGAGGTGATGGCCAAGGTTAAGACCGGGGAACCGGAATATGATTTCGTGAGTTCCGACGGAGTGGGCCACAGGGTTTGGCTTGTTTCCGATGAAAGGGATATAGCGGCGATAAGAGGGGCCTTTGACAGTATCGGGGATATCTATATCTGCGACGGCCACCACAGGTGCGCCAGTGCCGTGAAGGTTTGCAAAATGAGGAGAGATGAGCATAAAACCTCTGTGGGTGACGAGGAATATGATTATTTCCTTTCCGTGCTCTTTCCTGCGGATGAACTTAAGATCCTGGATTACAACAGGGTGGTAAGAGACCTTAACGGCCTGTCGGAAAGCCGCTTTATGGACAGGATCAGGAAGAAGTTTGACGTGGAAGACGCTCCCTTTTCTCCTTTTAAGCCTGAAAAGAAGCATGAAATGGGGCTTTATATAAGCGATAAGTGGTATAAGCTTACGGTGAAGGAGAGTGTTCTCACCGGAGATCCGGTGAACGATCTGGATGTGTCAATACTTCAGAATGAACTTCTGTCACCCATTTTAAATATCGAGGACCCGAGAACCGATAAAAGGATCGCCTTTGTGGGCGGTATCTTAGGAATGGAAGGTCTTATGGACAGGGTGGATTCTTCGGAATTTATCTGTGCATTTTCTCTTTACCCCACTGACATAAATGATCTTTTTACCGTGGCGGACATGGGAAGACTGATGCCGCCTAAATCCACATGGTTTGAGCCGAAATTAAGAAGCGGCTTATTTATTCACAGGTTCTAAAAGATCATTTCAGGAAAGATATTTCCAAGGAGGCAGCGACATTGAATAAGAAACTCTACAACCTTATGGACTGGGCGGAGATCGAGGCCGTCACATATTCCGAAGAGGATCATCCGAAAAAGCTTCTGGGACCCCACAGTGCCGGCAGAAGCGGAACGCTCATTCAGGCTTTCTTCCCGGAGGCAAAGAGCGTAGCTGTCAGGGCCGATAAGGTGAAGGATCCCTATCCCATGGAGATGATGGATGAGAGCGGCTATTTTGCGGTGCTTTTAAGGAAGAAGATCCCATTTCACTATGTTTATGAGATCGTGAATAAGGACGGGAAAAAGCTTACCCTTGAGGACCCCTATGCCTATCCGCAGGTGATCCATGACAGGAATTCCAAAAAGTTCAGGAACGGTATCCTTCGCTATGCCTGGGAAACCCTGGGCTCCCACAGGATCACTGTTGAGGGACAGGAGGGTGTTCACTTTGCGGTGTGGGCGCCGGACGCCATGAGAGTCAGCGTGGTGGGAGATTTCAATGACTGGGACGGCAGAGTATATGAAATGGAGAAGCTCTCCGACGAGTCGGGTATTTTTGAGATTTTTATCCCGGGGCTCAAGGAAGGGACTCTCTACAAGTATGAGATCAAAGCGGCCAACGGAACCGTTACTCTGAAGACGGACCCCTACGGATTTTTCTCGGAGGATAATGAGGATCCGGCTTCCATAGTTACGGATGTAAATTCCTTTAACTGGACGGATGAGGACTGGCTGGCAGAACGCCATGACAAGCAGGGCAGCGAGAGCCCCATGGTGATATATGA
>CADBTX010000183.1 GCA_902797705.1 uncultured Lachnospiraceae bacterium
CGGCAGGGATAAGGACGTCATAGTATGTGCCTCGGACCTCATGGCCATTGGAGCCGTGAACGCTCTTAATGAATTGCAGGTATCCCGTCCTGTCTGCGGATTTGACGGCATTGCTCTTATGGGCTATGTGGGGCACGGTATGTATACGGTGAAGCAGGATTTCTATGACATTGCCGACACCGCCGTAAAGGAAGCAAAGCGGCTCATGGATGGAGAAAAGGGGCGGCAGGTCGTGATGCCCCACAGGATAATCAAAATGGAATACATGGATATCATAAAGTAGGAAAGGAGCAGCATCGTAAATGGATGTAAAGAAAAGCTTTGACACACTGGCAAGAAAACTGTACGGGAGGCCCGTTCACCAATGTACGGAACATGAGCTTTACCATGTGCTCTTGCAGCTTGTAAAAGACCTTAGCGGGGAAAGGAAGGAAAATGACGGTGACAGGAAGGTCTATTATATCTCCGCTGAATTTCTGATCGGAAAGCTTTTGACCAATAATCTTATAAATCTCGGTGTCTACGAGGAGATAGAGTCGGTCCTTAAAGAAAGCGGAAAATCCCTTTCAGCCATAGAGGAAGAGGAGAGGGAACCGTCCCTCGGTAACGGAGGCCTCGGAAGGCTTGCAGCCTGCTTCATGGATTCCATTGCGACTCTGGGGCTCCCGGGAGCCGGCATAGGCTTAAATTATCACTTCGGACTTTTTAAGCAGGTATTTACAGACAGGCTTCAGCAGGCTGAAAAGGATGAATGGATCAACGACAGAAGCTGGCTGAAAAAGACGGATGTTTCCTTTGAGGTGGAATATAAGGACCTTACCGTAAAGTCCAGAATGTACGACATAGATGTGGTAGGTTATGAAAATGGCTTAAGTCCCCTGCATCTCTTTGATGTGGAGTCGGTGGATGAGTCGCTTGTAAAGTCGGGGATCGATTTTGACAAGACAGACATCGCGAAGAACCTCACTCTCTTCCTGTATCCCGATGACTCGGATGAGGCCGGAAATCTCCTTCGTATCTACCAGCAGTATTTTATGGTTTCAAACGGAGCACGGCTCATCATCCGTGAGATGAAGGAAAAGGGTTACGATCTTCATGAACTGGATAGACATGTCTGCATCCAGATAAATGATACCCATCCAACCATGGTGATACCGGAGCTTATCCGGATACTGACTCAGGAGGAAGAGTTTACCATGGATGACGCCATTAAGGCGGTGTCCGGAACCTGTGCCTATACCAACCACACCATACTGGCTGAAGCTCTGGAAAAATGGCCTCTTCCCTATCTGGAAAGGGTTGTGCCGAAGCTTGTTCCGATCATCAAGGAGCTTGCAAACAGGGTAAAGAAGGAGCATAAGGACGATCCTTCCCTCTGGATAATAGATGATGAGAAAAGGGTGCACATGGCCCATATCGATATCCACTACGGCTTCTCCGTAAACGGTGTCGCTGCCATACATACGGACATCCTTAAGAATACTGAATTAAATAATTTCTATAAGCTCTACCCCGGGAAGTTCAACAATAAGACCAACGGAGTCACCTTCCGGCGCTGGCTTCTCCAGTGTGACAAGCCTCTGGCCGCATTCCTGGATAAGACCATCGGACGGGGCTATAGAAAAGATGCGGGAGAGCTGGAAGGCCTTCTGAAATATAAGGATGATGCCGATGTCCTGAGGAGCCTGCAGGATATAAAGAGGGCCAATAAGGAGGACCTTGCCCGTTACATAAAGAGCCATGAGGGAATAGAGCTGGATACGGACTCCATCTTCGATATCCAGGTGAAGCGTCTCCATGAATACAAGAGACAGCAGATGAACGCTCTTTACATCATTCATAAATATCTGGAGATCAAGGCCGGAAAGAAGCCGGTTAGGCCTATTACCTGTATCTTCGGTGCGAAGGCGGCTCCGGCATACGTTATCGCAAAGGATATAATCCACCTTCTTCTGGTATTGCAGGAGATCGTGAATAATGATCCCGAGGTCAATAAGTACCTGAAGGTGATAATGGTCACCAATTACAATGTGACCTATGCCGAGAAGCTGATACCCGCATGCGATATCTCGGAGCAGATCTCCCTTGCTTCAAAGGAGGCTTCCGGTACTTCCAATATGAAGTTCATGCTGAACGGGGCCGTGACCCTCGGTACGGATGACGGCGCCAATGTGGAGATACATGATCTGGTCGGAGATGACAATATATATATCTTCGGCGCGGATTCCGACACGGTGATAAAGCACTATGAGAAGGCCGACTATGTATCGAAGGATATTTACGACAAGTCGGAAACTGTGAAGGAAGCAGTGGACTTTATCATCTCTCCCGAATGTATGAAGAAGGGACATAAGGAAAATCTGGAGCGGCTGTACAAGGAACTTTTGAATAAGGACTGGTTCATGACCCTCCTGGATCTGGAGGATTATATCAAGGCCAAGGACAGGATCTTCAGCGACTACGAGGATCGTGAAAAGTGGCAGAAGATGATGCTCATGAATATCGCGAAGGCCGGTTTCTTCTCCAGTGACAGGACTATCGAAGAATACAACAGAGATATATGGAAGTTAAAGTGACCGGGAAAACGGTATCAGTGATTAAGGCAGGAGGCAGCAGACAGTTGGAAAACAGCAGCAAAAAACGTGCGGTAGTGTCTCTTGGACACAACGCTCTTGGATATACGACAGCCGAACAGTGGGATGCGGTGAAGCACACCGCCCATGCACTGGCGGATCTGGCGGAAGAGGGATATGACCTGGCCATAACCCATTCCAACGGTCCCCAGGTATCCATGATACATAAAGCTATGACGGAATTGAGGCGGATATATCCGGATTATTCACCGGCGGCCATGTGTGTCTGCTCTGCCATGAGTCAGGGATACGTGGGCTATGATCTCCAGAATTCCTTAAAGGGTGAGCTCCTAAAAAAAGGCATAAGCAGAAACGTGGTGACGCTGCTCACTCAGGTGACGGTGGATCCCTATGATGACGCTTTTTACCATCCCGCAAAGGTCATAGGCAGGCACATGACTGCGGAAGAGGCGGCCATGGAGGAGAGAAAAGGCAATTTCACCAAAGAGGATCCGGGAAAGGGTTACTTAAGAGTGGTGGCTACCCCGAAGCCGCTGGAGATAGTGGAGATAGATGCCATAAGGACACTCTTTGAGTCCGGAATGATAGTCATAGCCGCAGGCGGCGGCGGGATACCTGTCATCGAGCAGAACTGTGAGCTTAAGGGCGCCAGTGCAGTCATCGAGAAGGACAGCATCGCTTCCCTTCTGGCGGAGAAGCTTCAGGCAGACAGGCTTATCATCCTTACCGGAGTTGACAGTGTTAAAAAGGATTTCGGAAAAGAAAATGAGGAAGCCCTGTATGAATTAAGTGTATCCGAAGCAGGGAGGCTTATGGAAGAAGGCCAGTTCGAAGAAGGGACCATGAAACCAAAGATCCAGGCGGCCATGGACTTCCTCTCCGTTAAGAATGACGCGGAGGTGCTGATAACAAGCATAGAAGCCATTGAAGATGCCATAGCAGGGAAGAACGGCACCAGGATAAAAAGATAGAAAACAGCATATATAGTGTCTCTTCTCTTTCCTTATAACAAAATATTGTGATTTTCATTGACATATTGTGAGGGAAGTGCTAAACTTTCAAAAGAGTTGTTGATTTACAACTTCTACCCTCATATTTTCAGATACCCGACGACCTTAATTCTCCCCTTTATCGTCGGGTATCAGTGTCTATAGCAGTCCTTCGGGACTGCTTTTTTAAGTGATTTTTCGGAAAACATGAAAAAATAACTAAAAAGAACGAAAAAAGTTTCGGAAATCTCAATGGGCTTTCGTCAATTTTTCCCAAAGATGTCCCCTGCGCATTTTTTTTATGTAAAAAGTGGATAATAAGCCTTGCATTTTAAACGAATAAGTATTATTATCATCTTACGAAAACGTTTTAGAAAAAATCCATTGAAAAATAAAGAGGAAAACCGCTATTATTTACGAAAACGATTGAGCACAATTACCCTACGGATTTAAGAGATGTCAAGAAACACAGTATCATTGAAAGATATATCTAAGGCCTGCGGAGTATCCATCGCAACTGTATCAAAGGCTCTGAATGACCACAGCGATATAGGGCAGGATACAAAGGAAAATATCCGGAGGGTTGCTGAAAAGCTCGGTTATCACCCGAACGCTGCGGCCCAGGCACTGAAAACAAAGAGGACAAACAATATCGGCGTTCTTTTTGTAGATGAAGCCAACAGCGGACTTACCCATGATTATTTTTCCCACGTGCTGGACAGTTTTAAGAGATATGCGGAGCAGAATGGTTTTGACATAACCTTCATCAACGCGGACAAGAGCCGTGACGACAATATGACTTATCTGGCGCACGCCATGTACAGAGGGTTCGACGGAGTGGTGATAGCCTGTGTGGATTTCTTTGATCCTCAGGTGGACGAGCTGATAAACAGCAATATCCCGGTGGTCACCATTGATCATATCTTTTATAACAGGATAGCTATTGTTTCCGACAATGCAAAGGGAATAAAGGATCTTGTATCCTATATATACAGGATGGGTCACAGAAAGATAGCCTATATCCACGGGTTGGAGTCATCCGTTACCCAGGCAAGACTTGCCAGTTTCTACAAGACTTTGCAGAACTTCGGTGTGATGATCCCCGACGAATATGTGGTGGCATCCCCCTACAGGGATTCGGAGTCGGCTTACAAAGCCACAATGAAGCTTCTGGAGCTGCCGGATCCGCCGACCTGCATACTGTTTCCCGATGACGTATCCTCCTTCGGGGGAATGAACGCCATAAAGGAAAAGGGGCTGAGAATTCCGGAGGACATATCCATCGCGGGTTATGACGGAACGGAGATAGCTGCAAGGGTAATACCACAGCTCACCACCATAGCCCAGGATACGGAAAAGATCGGAAGAGAGGCTGCGGAAAGACTTATCGACATGATCAACAATCCCAAAGCCACTCTCATAGAACAGGTGGTGGTGGAAGGGATCCTTGAGACCGGCGGAACGGTGAAGAAGATCTCCTAAAGGCTTAAGACGGCAGGAGCCGTTTTAATATAAAAAGCAAACTATAACCAAACAAATAAAAGGGAGGAAAAAAAGTTATGAAGAGAAAACTGATGGTTACACTGCTTTCGGTTACTATGGCGGCAAGTCTTCTTGCAGCCTGCGGAGGATCAGGAGCAGCGCCTGCAGCAGACGCAGCAGCACCTGCAGCAGACGCACCTGCAGCAGACGCACCCGCAGCAGACGAAGCAGCACCCGCAGCAGATGAAGCAGCACCCGCAGCAGACGCAGCAGCACCTGCAGCCGGAGATGAGGGAAAGGTTCTCAATATCTACTGCTGGAATGAAGAGTTTAAGTCAAGGGTTACGGATCA
>CADBTX010000184.1 GCA_902797705.1 uncultured Lachnospiraceae bacterium
GACCCACTTCCCTATCCCACTGTCAGGGAGGAATTGATAAAACGTGCCGGGGAAAAGTACGACCCTGAATACGCCCTCATTATGATCAATATCATGGATATCGAAAGCACTGCCAGGGCAAAGGAAGAGAAGGCGGAGATCGAGAGGGAGATGGTCTGCGGCGAATACAGGGACAGGATCTCCGCAGGCATTATGGTCACTGATGAGGAGCTTAAGATATGCTTCAGAGCGGAGGAGATAAATCCCGGGGAAGGAAGCTTCCATGAGCCCGCCCTCATTCTCTTTGATTCCTTTGACGGGAGGACCCACAGCAATGAAAGGGATATTGCGGACTATCACTATCTGGAATACGGAGAGGCCTGGTTTGACGGCCACTTCATTTCCACCTCAGTAAGGAATGTGAAATCCGGAGACGGAGAAGAGGATGAAAATGACGGAAACAGGACTGAAGGGGAATACAGGGTAAAGGCCTTCAGGTATGAGGACCGTATGAAGCTGGTGTTTTCCGGAGAAAAGGGCGATCATTCCCTGACCCTCGCCCTGCCTGACAGCTCCAGAGCCGTATATCTCGGTATCACCGGCGAAAACTGCCACATAAGGGATATAGAGATCAGCGAAAGAGGAAGGAAGGTTGGTAAGGACGAGATAGAAAAGATCGCCGGGGAAGAGAGCTTTATTAACCGTATGGAGTCCGATCTTCCGAACATCCAGATAGACCGGTTCCGTTCCGCCTCCACACCGGGCATAGCGTTGGATAACGATCTCAGGCTGGTATTTCATTCCAGGAGCCTTCCCGGGGCCGCCTTTATATGGCATTGTCCCATACTGGTGTTATTTTATTCCGCGGACGGAACTGTTGACGGACCGGATTACAGGGAGTATTCTCTTGTGAAATTTAACGGTGAAGTTTCAAATGATGACAATCTGGCAGACAACCGTTTTTCCATGAAGAAGAATGAGAGATTCCCGGGCTGGGAGGCCTGGAAGGAAAAGAACAGGGAAGGCCTGGAGTGCCGGGTTTCCCTTAGAAGAAAGGGCAATGCGGTAACGGTAAATATCGAGACTCTGGGCCTCGAGATCAAAAACATCACCACCCTTCGGGAGGATCAGGGTAAGATATACGCTGCCCTTTCAGGTGATGAGATAGCCATAACTGATATAAGGATAAGATGATGGACCTTAAAGAATTAAGAGACAGGATAGACGAGATTGATGAAGAGATAGTGGCCCTCTATGAGAAGCGCATGAAGATCAGCGAGGATGTGGCGGCCTACAAGATAGAAAACGGGAAGAATGTACTGGACCGTGAGAGGGAGCAGTCAAAGCTTTCAAAAGTTAAGAGCCTGACCCACAATGATTTCAATGCTTTGGGTATCACGGAATTATTCGAACAGATAATGTCCATGAGCCGGAAGAAGCAGTACGCTCTCATGGCGGATAAGGGTATCTTTGGAAAAACTCCCTTTATACCGGTGGACAGACTGGAAATGAAGGATGTGAAGGTGGTATTCCAGGGCATAAACGGAGCCTACTCGGAAGCCGCCATGGTGGCCTATTTCGGCGAGGATGTGGACGCTTTTTCCGTATCCACCTTCAGGGATGCCATGAGGGCTATAGACGAGGGCATGGCGGATTACGGCGTGCTTCCCATCGAGAACAGCTCCTCCGGCATAGTGAACGCCAATTACGACCTTCTTACGGAATTTGAGAATTATATCGTTGCGGAGCAGCTTATAAATATTGATAACTGTCTCCTCTGCCTTCCGGATGCCGATCTTAGTGACATAGATACGGTGTATTCCCATCCCCAGGCCCTGATGCAGTGCGTTCCGTTTCTGGACGACCACCCTGACTGGAAGCAGATAAGCTATTCAAATACGGCGGTGTCTGCGGAAAAGATAAAACGTGACGGACTGAAAAACCAGGCTGCCATAGCGGGTGAAAGAGCGGCGAAGGCCTATGGCTTAAAGGTGCTGAACCGGGATATCAATTCATCCGAGGGAAATTCCACCCGTTTTATTATCGTCACCAATCAGAAGATATTCGTGAAGGATGCGGGAAAGATCAGTATCTGTTTTGAACTGCCCCATAGAAGCGGTTCTCTTTACAGGATACTGTCCCACTTTATCTATAACGACCTCAACATGACAAAGATAGAGTCCAGACCCATTCCCGACAGGCCCTGGGAGTACAGGTTCTTTATCGATTTTGAGGGCAACTTATGCGACCCGTCTACCAAAAATGCTCTCCGGGGCCTTAGGGAAGAGAGCAGGAATATGAAGATATTGGGGAATTACTGATCTATGGAAAATCTGATACTTTTCAGAAACTTGAAACACGGGGATATCCTGAGGGATGTGTGCTCGCTGCAGACCAGAAACATGGGCAGCGGGGAGGCGCTTAAGTCATCGGTGACGGCGAGACTTATAGAACTGGCGGTGCGCTACGGTTTTGAGGGAAATCTGTGGCACTGCTTTCTGACCTATACACTGATAAATAACGTGAATCCCTACACCCTTTCCGCGGAAAGAAGGGGAGCGGTTGGGGGAACCCTGGAAAAGACGGCGCTCCATGACATGCACCGCTTCAGGACTTTCTTCCGATTTGACAAGGTATTTGTCCCTGAATACATTCTGGGCTTTGAACTGATCCACTCAAAGAACGAGGGAGAGACCTTTAATAAGAGGATCAGGGACAGGATAGTCTCACTGGCGGAAAAGCTTGCGACCGAAAGCACTGACGAGGCCTTTCTTTCCGATCTGAACCAGTATTACCACGATTACGGTGTGGGAAAATACGGACAGCATAAGGCCTTCCGCATAAGACAGGGCAGCGACGAAAAGCTGCTGGTGGAGCCCATATCCAGAGTGAAGCATGTTTATCTCGAGGACCTTGTGGGTATAGAGTCCCAGAAAAAGAAGCTTACGGACAATACAGAGGCCTTCCTGGAGGGGAGGCCCGCCAATAATGTGCTGCTTTACGGAGATGCGGGAACAGGAAAGAGCAGCTGCATAAAGGGAATATTAAACCGCTATTTCGACGACGGCTTAAGGATCATAGAGATTTACAAGCATCAGGCAGAGTATCTCAACGACGTTATCTCAGAGGTGAAGAACAGGAATTACCGCTTTATCATATACATGGATGACCTTTCTTTCGAGGACTCGGAGGTGGAATACAAGTACCTGAAGGCGGTTATCGAGGGCGGATTGGAGAAAAAGCCGGATAATATCCTGATCTACGCTACGAGTAACAGGCGTCATTTAATCCATGAGGGCTTTTCCGACAAGCTTGACAGGGGGCCGGGAGATGATATCCATGAAAGCGATACGGTTCAGGAGAAGCTTTCGCTGTCAGCCCGTTTCGGGGAGAAGATCTACTTCGGACGCCCCGATAAGAAGGAGTTTAACAGGATAGTGCTGGAGATCGCTAAGAGAAGGGGACTTGATTTTGACGACGAGACGCTGCTCAAAGAAGCAAATAAATGGGAATTATCCCATGGCGGAATGAGCGGACGGACTGCAGAGCAGTTCATAGATCACATGGAAGGGATCGGAATTAACCGGTAGAGCGGGAAAGGGGATGATCTTTTGAAGATTTTTGCTGCTATAGACGTGGGATCATACGAGATTGGGATGAAGATCTTTGAACTCAGCCGTAAGAACGGCGTGAAGGAGATAGACTACATCCGTCACAGGATAGACCTTGGGACAGACAGCTACAATACAGGGAAGCTGTCCTACGAAAGGATGGATGAGCTCTGTAACGTGCTTAAGGGCTTTAAGGAGATAATGGATTCCTACCATGCCGACGCATACAGGGCTTATGGCACCTCTGCCATAAGAGAAACGGATAATACAAAGGTGATACTGGACCAGATAAAGCTGAGGACAGGGCTCACCATACTGCCCTTAAGTAATTCGGAGCAGAGATTCCTCGACTATAAATCCGTGGCTTTGAAGAGCCGGGAATTCCACAATATCATAGACAGCGGAACGGCTTTCATCGATATAGGAGGGGGGAGCACTCAGGTATCCCTCTTTAATGCATCAAAGCTTATAGCCTCCGTGAACCTGAAACTGGGTATCCTGAGGCTGAGGAGGTCCTTAAGGGAGATGGCCCCCGCAAGCTACAATTACGAAGCGCTGTTAAGCGAGCTTATTGAGAATGAGATACATTATTTCAAAAAGATGTATCTTAAAAAGCTGGAGATAAAGAACATCATCGTGGTGGACGATCATCTTCCCTACATCCTCCACAAGCTTTCGGAAGACGGTATTGACAGGACCATGGGGACAAAGGACTATTCCGACAGATCCGTGACCTCGGCCCAGTTTGTGAAGTTCATTGACAGATTAAAGCAGATGTCCGGAGAGCAGGTGGCAAGAGAGGTGGGGATACCAATGGAGAGCGCGTCCCTCCTTATGCCCTCCGCCTTTATCATAAAGCATATAATAAGGACCACCGGGGCTGAAAAGATCTATGTTCCCGGCGTTACCCTTTCTGACGGCATCGCCTATGACTACGCGGAAAAGAATAAGATCATAAGATCCGATCACGATTTCGGACAGGATATCATTTCCAGCGTGGAAACCATCTCCGCCAGATACAAGGGGAGCCAGAACAGCGGAGATATACTGTCAAAAAGTGCACTGGCGGTATTTGACGGCATGAAGAAGTATCACGGTCTGGATCAGAGGGGAAGGCTGTTACTCGAGATCGCTTCAAGGCTCAGGGATGTGGGCCGTTTTGTTTCCCTTTCATCACCCGGGGATTCGGCCTATCCGATAATCATGGGAACGGAGATGATAGGGCTTTCACATCTGGAGAAACAGATGGTGGCGGAAATAGTGACCTCCTCCTACCCCAATGATATTTTTTACGAGGATGTGCTGGAGTCGGATCTGGATGAGAAGAATTACCTGACGGTGGTGAAGCTTACCGCGATACTCAGGCTGGCTTCCGGAATGGTGAGGAATCATAAGAGGAAATTTAACAGCGTTAAGGCTATGGTAAAGGACAAGGAAGTTTATATAACAGTTGATACCGAAGATGATATCTCTTTGGAAAAGGGCCTTTTCTTCGAGAAAACGGGACTTTTTGAAGAGGTCTTCGGACTTAAGCCGGTGCTGAGAAAGAAACTGTGAGTATAATTAGCGGGACCCCGGGGTTAAGGACCGGGTGATATCGGATCATAACGAAGAAGTAATTCAGAGGAGGGATCGGTTTATATGAAGAGCACAAGAAAGAAGACAGATGGGATTGATTTCAGATCTCCGGAATATTACACAAACCGGGAATTATCCTGGATGAAATTTGATGAAAGGGTTCTGGAGGAGGCAAGGGATAAGAGCCTTCCCCTTTTGGAGCGTGTGAAGATGCTGGGTATAACCGCCTCCAATCTGGACGAATTCTTTATGGTAAGGGTTGCGTCCCTTAAGGATATGGTCCATGCGGGATACAGGGGGAGGGACATTTCCGGCATGACTCCTGAGGAGCAGCTTTCGGAGCTTTCCTCCGTGACCCATGAATTCACGGATATGCAGTATGTGACCTGGAGAAGGTCCATCCTTCCTCTTTTAAGGGAAAAGAATATAAGGATAATCTCAAGACATGAGGATCTTACGCCGGAGGAGGGGGCATATCTGGATAAGTATTTTGAAGAAGAGATATATCCGGTGCTCACCCCCATGGCGGTGGATTCCTCAAGACCCTTCCCACTGGTCCGGAATAAGACCTTGAACATAGGAGCCATCATGACTCCCCTTAAGTCCGCGAATCTCTTAAACAGGGGGAAGGAGAGCGGAAAGAAGGAGAAGGGTAAGGAACAGGAGGAAACGGATTTCGCTCTGGTACAGGTGCCTGACGTTTTGCCCCGGCTTATCAGCGTGCCCTCGGATCTGGGAGGTGAGGACAAGGCCGTAAAGACCTTTATCTTCCAGGAAGAAGTGATCCGGCGGAATTTAAGCAGGCTTTTCCTTAATTACAGGATAGAGTGCGCCTACCCCTTCAGGATAATGAGAAATGCCGACCTGACCATTGACGAGGACGAGGCTGAGGATCTCTTAAAGGAGATCGAAAAGCAGGTAAGGCGCCGTCAGTGGGGAGAGGTCATAAGGCTGGAAGTGGAAGAGGGGATATCCCCGGAACTACTGAACATTCTGGTGCATGAGCTGAATGTGGAGGAAAGGGATATCTACAGGATAAACGGTCCCATGGATCTTGCCTTCCTTTCAAAGGTGGCATCCCTTCCCGGCTATGAAGAACTGAAGATCCCGGGATGGACACCCCAGCCCCCGAAGTACATGAATAAAGAGGAGGATATCTTCACCCAGATAAGGAAGGGGGATATTCTCCTGCAGCATCCTTACGAATCCTTTGAACCCGTGGTGGATTTCATAAGATCCGCAGCGGACGACAAGGACACTCTGGCGATAAAGATGACGCTCTACCGTGTCAGCGGTAATTCTCCCATAATCGCGGCTCTCGCCCGGGCTGCGGAGAACGGCAAGCAGGTCACGGTACTTGTGGAATTAAAGGCCAGATTTGATGAAGAGCATAATATCAACTGGGCCAGAACCCTTGAAAAAGCAGGCTGTCACGTGATCTACGGACTGGTGGGCTTAAAGACCCACTCGAAGATCGCTCTCGTTGTACGCCGGGAGGAGGAGGGCATAAGGAGATATGTGCATCTCGGCACCGGAAACTACAATGACACCACCGCCAGATTCTATACGGATATGGGCCTGCTTACGGCCTCGGAACCCATAGGAGAGGATGCCACCAACGTATTTAACATGCTCTCCGGCTACTCCGAGCCTGTGGCCTGGAATAAGCTTTCCGTGGCGCCGCTGTGGCTTAAGGACCGCTTCCTCTACCTCATCGGACGTGAGGAGGAGCACGCGAAGGCGGGAAGGGAGGCCAGGATCCGGGCAAAGATGAATTCTCTCTGCGATCCGGACATTATCGAGGCGCTGTACAAGGCGTCGGCAGCGGGAGTAAAGATAGAGCTTATCGTAAGGGGTATCTGCAGCCTGAAGACCGGTATCCCCGGGGTATCCGAAAATATCTCCGTTCATTCCATAGTGGGATATTTCCTGGAGCACAGCAGGATATTCTACTTCCTTAACGGAGGAAATGAGGAGTTTTATCTTGGCAGCGCCGACTGGATGCCAAGAAATCTGGACAGAAGAGTGGAGATCGTATTCCCCGTTGAGAGGGAGGAATTAAAGGCGGATCTAAAGCACTTCCTTTCTCTGGAACTTTCTGATACAATTAAGGCTCATGTGCTTAAGAGCGACGGAAATTACGAAAAACCGGACAGGAGAGGGAAGAAGGCCATAAACTCCCAGAAGGAGCTGTGCAAGGAAGCCCGTGAGCACGCGAAAACAGTTAAGCAGACCCTTGAGGGGCGGGTCTTCATACCGGAGACAAATCCGGGAGTGAACAGACCCCTTTCATAAGGAGACAGAAAGAAAAATGATCCAGGCAAATAACGTAACTTACAGAGTAGGAAAAAAAGCCCTTTTTGAGGATGTGAACATCACCTTCACAGAGGGAAACTGCTACGGCCTTATCGGGGCCAACGGCGCAGGCAAGTCCACATTCTTAAAGATCCTTTCCGGGGCTCTTGAGACCACAAAGGGGGATATCTCAATAACACCGGGCCAGAGATTGTCGGTACTGGAGCAGGACCACTTCAAATATGACGAAGAGGTGGCGCTGGATGTGGTGATGGCCGGAAACCAGAGGCTTTTTGAGATAATGAAGGAAAAGGATGCCATCTACGCAAAGGAGGATTTTTCAGACGAGGACGGCGTGAAGGCGGCCGAACTGGAAGCGGAATTTGCGGAGATGAACGGCTGGGAGGCTGAGGCGGATGCGGAGACGCTGTTAAACGGTCTCGGTATCGAGACAGAGCTCCACAGAGAGGTCATGAAGAACCTTAAGGGTTCGGAAAAGGTGAAGGTGCTTCTTGCCAGGGCGATTTTCGGGTCTCCGGACATCCTGCTTCTCGACGAGC